>JBBQUC010000230.1:0-6665 GCA_038212815.1 Cytophagales bacterium | reverse complement strand
GTAAATGCCTTGCCCTTATGCCTTTTTGTCCAAAAAACGTCTTTACTTCTTTTTGGTTATGACAAACGATATGCACCAGCCGGAAGCTACCCGGCGGGATTTTCTGAAAACATCGGGGCTACTCACGGGCGGGGCTATTCTCAGCAGTTTACCCTTTGGGCAATCGGCCTATGGGTACCATACCTCCGCCGACGATACCATTCGCGTGGCCCTGATTGGCTGTGGCGGGCGCGGTAGGGGCGCGGCTCAGCAGGCCCTCAGCACCAAACAGAATGTGAAGATTGTAGCCATGGCCGATGCTTTCCGTGACCAGCTCGATGAATCATACAAAATCCTTACTGAGCGCGGTATGAAATCGCCGGATGGCAGCCCGAAAGTGGACGTACCCGAAGACCATAAATTTGTGGGATTCGATGCCTACAAGCAGGCAATGGCCCTGGCCGATGTGGTTATTCTGGCCACTCCACCGGGTTTTCGGCCCTGGCATTTTGAAGAGGCTGTGCGGCAGGGGAAGCAGATATTCATGGAGAAACCCGTAGCCACCGATGCCCCCGGTATCCGGCGGGTGCTGGCCGCTGCTGAAGAAGCCAAACGCAAAAAACTGAACGTGGTGGTGGGGCTACAACGCCACTACCAGCCCAACTACCGCGAAATGATTAAGCGGATTCACGACGGTGCCCTGGGCGACATTGTGGGGGGCAGCGTCTATTGGATTAGCGGGGGCGTGTGGCAAAAACCCCGCAAACCCAACCAGACCGAAATGGATTACCAGATGCGCAACTGGTATTACTTCAACTGGCTTTGTGGCGATCATATCAACGAGCAGCACATCCATAATATCGACGTGGCCAACTGGGTGAAGCGGGGCTATCCGGTTTCGTGCCAGGGTACGGGCGGGCGGCAGGTACGCACCGGCAAAGACTACGGCGAGATTTTTGACCATCATATTGTTGACTATCTGTATGCCGATGGCACGACGATCAACAGCCAATGTCGCCACTACGAGGGCACCTACAGCAAAGTGGATGAAATGTTTGTGGGCACTAAAGGCAAGGTGGATAGCTTCGGGCAGAAATGTGCGTTGCTGGCCTAGAAGGGTGCGCCCCTCTATGTGCATACTGGCAAAGGCGACGGCAACCCCTACCAAATTGAACACGACGAACTGTTTGACGCTATTGCCAAAGGCCAGTATAAATTCGCCGATGCCGAGAATGGGGCTAAAAGCACCATGACAGCGCTTATGGGCCGTATGGCTACCTACTCTGGCAAGATGGTAAAGTGGGACGAGGCTCTGAACTCGCAGATCGATCTTTTCCCGGATCGACTGGCCTGGGATGCCCTGCCAAAATCATTGCCCGACAAAGACGGCAACTACCCTGTTGCAGTACCAGGCAAGACCATTACCGTTTGAGATGGCCAAAAATGAAGGGGCCAAACCGATAAATAAAGAGTAGAGCCGGTTTCTAAGTAGTTTGGGGGCTGTGAAAGATGGGTTGCTACCTTCGTTTCAGTGGTTTGCAACCCCTACCCCATAAAAAAGTTGAGCACATGAAGCTGCCCCATTTTGATGATTTGTTGGCGCAATACCCGGCAGGCACCAGTTCGCAGCAGGTTAAACAGGCTATTGGTGGTGGAGTCGATGCCGACTTCATCACCAACACCTGCGCCGTTCGGTTATCGCGGGCGTTGAATTACTGCCCCGGTCATGCTATTCCCAAGCTGGTCACCCTACTCACCGTAACCGGAGCCGACCATAAACGGTACGGCCTGCGGGTGAAAGAAATGCAGCGGTTTCTAAAACGTCGCTACAGTCAGCCAACGGTGGTAGAAGCTGCCACCAATGGGGTAATCGACAAAACTAAATTTCTCAACAAAACCGGTATCATCACCTTCGATGTGGTGGGTTGGGAAGATGCCACCGGGCATTTCACCCTCTGGGACGGAGAGTTTCTGATCTGGGCACCCGGCCACGATTATTTTAACTTCAGCATTCCCGCTGGCCCGCATGTAGTGAAAGCTAGTTTATGGGTGTGTTGACCAGCAAAAGCGTATTGGCCTGTTACTTAACCGAAAAAAGTGATTACTTTGTCGGCTTAAGTACAGCCTCACTACCCCAATGCTGCTCGGTTTCATTACACTTTACCTACTTCTGAACATTGGTATTGGCGCATGGGCCTCGCGCCGGGTTACCACCACTCAGGATTTTGTTCTGGCAGGCCGCAGTTTGCCCTTAGTGCTAGCGGCATCGGCCACGTTTGCCACCTGGTTTGGCTCCGAAACCATTATGGGTGCCCCTGCCATGTTTATCAACGGCGGCATTCTGTCCATCATTGAAGAACCCTTTGGGTCCGCCCTTTGCCTGTTTCTCGTCGGTGCTTTTTTTGCGCGACCGCTCTACCGGCTTAACATCACCACCTTTGCCGATTATTTCCGCATCCGGTTTGGCCGCCTGGCCGAAGTGCTGTCGGCTGGTATTATGATTCCCTCGTATTTTAGCTGGATTGCCGCGCAACTCATTGCCATTGGTATTGTGCTGCACGTGGTAACAGGCCTGCCGCAGGTGTATGGCATTGTGGGGTCGGCCACCATTGTTATGGTTTATACCCTACTGGGTGGCATGTGGTCTATTTCCATCACCGATTTTATCCATAACATCATCATCATTATTGCCCTGCTCATTATTGCGGGGCTGCTTTGGGAGCCGGTGGGGGGGCTGAGCGGGATTCGCGCCCAGATGAAGCCGGGTTTTTTCCGGTTCTGGCCACAGGCCACCCTGCACCATTGGGCTGAGTATATTGCCGCCTGGATCACCATTGGCCTGGGGTCTATTCCGCAACAGGATATTTTTCAACGGGTGATGTCGGCTAAATCAGAGCGCACCACGGTGCAAGCTTCGTATCTGGCATCGGGCATGTACCTGAGTGTGGCCATGCTGCCGCTGTTTATTGCCCTCAGTGCGCGGATACTCCACCCTGATCTGCCTACCGATGGCCAACTGCTCATTCCGAACATGGTACTGCGGCACGGCAACCTGTTTCTGCAAATCCTGTTTTTTGGTGCCCTGGTGTCGGCTATTCTGAGCGTATGCAGTGGGGCTATTCTGGCGCCAGCAGCCGTATTTGGTGAGAATATCGTGAAGTTTTTCCGGCCTTCCATGACCGATAAAGAACTGCTCCTTACCATTCGCTGGGCCATTGTGTTCATTACTGTCTGTTGCGTATGGCTTACGCTATCCCGCGAGATGAATATTTTCAACCTTGTGGGCGAGTCGTCGGCATTCAGTCTAGTATCGCTGTTTGTACCGCTCACGGCGGGTATTTACTGGCAGCGGGCCAATGTGCGGGGTTGTCTGCTCTCTATGGTAGGGGGGCTGCTGGTCTGGCTGGCCTGCTCGTGGCTCGACACCGGTTTTCCGCCTATGCTGTGGGGGCTACTGGCCAGTATTGTGGGCATGGTAGCGGGCAGTTTAGTCAAAATAAGGCTGGTCGATGGGGCCAATATAGCCCGCGCCAACTAAGTCCTGACTAAACCAGCGATGAATAGCCCGACCTACATTTGGGTATAGCGTCAGTTGCTCCAGGTCATCAAGCGATTTCCAGACAATAGCCAGGGCTGTCGTATGCGCCGGGTTTAGGCACGGCTCACCCCGCAGGTTGCGGGCGGCAAACACCAGGTGCAGCATATCGGCGGGCAATTGGGGACGCAGTACCTCGCCCGTCATCACTAACTCACCTATTTCTACGGTTACCCCAATTTCTTCGGTCACCTCCCGCGCCACCGTTTGTGGTAGCGTTTCACCCCGGTCGGGGTTGCCACCGGGTAGCGCATACACATCACAGCCACCATAACGGTAGTGCAGCAGCAGAATTTCGGTTTGGGAGTTGGTATGCCGCCAGAGTAGGGCGCAGGGACGTATCTTCATGAACGGTTGACTAATTTCAGGACGAGTGGGCGGTAAATTAGGGGGAATCAATTGCTTTTATGCAAAAATCTTTCTTCTACTGTCTATGAAATTTATCCTCTCTGCGCTAACCATACTGGTTATCAGCTCGGCCACTATGGCGCAAGATGCCATTCTGGTATTCTCCAAAACCAAAGGCTACCGCCATGCATCCATCAAAGCGGGCAAAGCTGCCCTGATGAAGATGGGGAATGAAAACGGCTTTCGAGCCGATACCACCGAAGATGCCGCCATGTTCAACACCGATAACCTGAAAAAATACCAGGCGGTGGTCTTTCTGAGTACTACGGGCGATGTGCTGGACCGTGACCAGCAAACGGCGTTTGAGGAGTACATCAAGCATGGTGGTGGCTATGTGGGCATCCATGCCGCTGCCGACACCGAGTACGACTGGCCTTGGTATAACCAATTGGTAGGCGCGTATTTCCTGAGCCACCCCAAGCAGCAGAACATGGAGGTAGAGGTGACTAACAAAAACCACCCTTCCACCAAAATGCTGCCTACCCGCTGGAAACGATTCGACGAACTCTACAACTATAAAAGCATTGTACCCGGCCTAACCGTGCTGGCTACCCTCGACGAAGCCACGTATCAGGGCGGGGCCAACGGCCCCATTCACCCGTTTATCTGGTACCGTCAGTTTCACGGCGGCCGCTCGTTCTACACCGGTGGGGGCCATACCGACGAGTCATACGTTGAACCTCTGTTTGTGCAGCACCTGTTGGGGGGCATCAAGTGGGCCATGGGAAAAGCAAAGTAATTAAAATCGCGCCACTACCTTCTCGGCTACGGTCTTTCCAATCGAGAGCGAGGAGGTAGCGGCTGGCGATGGGGCATTGCAGACGTTGATGGCCCGGTCGGTCTCCAGAATGGCAAAGTCATCAAGGAGACCGCCGGTGCGGTCGCAGGCCTGGGCACGCACCCCCGCGCCCCCGTCTTCCAGTTGATCTTCCTGAATGGCCGGAATCAGGGCTTGCAAGGCTTTAGTAAAGGCCGTTTTCGAGAAGGAGCGGTACATTTCGCCCAGGCCCGTTTGCCAGTATTTGGCCGCTACTTTCTGGAAGCCCGGCCATGACAGGGTTTCGTAGAGTTCTTTGGCGTTGATGTCAGACTTGCGGTAGCCCTCCCGCGCAAAGGCTAGCACCGCATTTGGGCCGGCCTCTACCCCCCCGTGAATCATGCGGGTGAAATGAACCCCCAGAAACGGGAAATTCGGATCAGGAACGGGGTAGATCAGGTTTTTGACTAAGTGCTCACTCTGCGGTTTTAGTTTGAAATACTCCCCTCGGAACGGCACAATCCGCAAATCGATGGGGTCGCGCTGGGTAAGCTGCGCTACTTTGTCGGAGTAGAGGCCCGCGCAGTTCACCACCAGTTTGGTCTCGTAGCGGTTCTGATTGGTCACCACCACCGCCAGGCTATTGCCGGGGGTTACCTGCTCTACCCGTTCGTTAAACCGAATCTCGCCCCCCAACGCCCTGAATTTTTCGGCGTATTTCTCCGTCACCTGGCTATAATCAATAATGCCCGTTTGAGGGACAAACAAGCCTGCTACCCCCGCCACATGTGGCTCAATCTCGCGCAGTTGTTCGGGCGAGAGGTTGCGGATACCCGTCAGCCCGTTCTCGGCCCCGCGCCCGGCCAGCATCGTAAGTTGGGGTAGCTCTTCTAGCTTGGTGGCCACCACAATCTTGCCGCAGAGATCGTAGGGAATACCTTCCTGATCGCAGAAATCAAGTAGCATTTGGTAGCCCCTGATGCAGTTGGTGGCTTTCAGGCTGCCCGGTTTATAATATAGTCCGGAGTGAATTACGCCAGAGTTATGGCCGGTCTGGTGGCGGGCTACCCCTGCTTCTTTCTCGACCAGGGTTACGGACAGGTCAGGGCGTTGCTGTTTGATTTGCAGGGCTGTAGCCAGCCCTACAATGCCCCCGCCAATAATAAGTACGTCTGTCATTGCTCTATTTTGGAAACGATATTTTCCCCATAGTTACGCTCGGCACACCCTGCCGCTTTCCGAAATTCACCCCACCCATTCCGGCCACGGCTTCGTTGGCCAGTACAGCAAACAAAACGGCCTCTTTGGCATCACCGTCGATACCGAGGTCGTTGGTTAGGCCAAATGTGCAGCCGGGCAGCAACTGCCGTATATGCCCCGTTAGCACGGGGTTATGCGCCCCGCCCCCGCTCATATACACCCGATACGCCTGACCTAATTGCAGCATCCGACTGATGCCCGCTGCCGTTGTTTCGGCACTGAACCGGGCGAGGGTCGCCATCACATCGGCGGGCGGGAGGTGGGTGGTGTTACTAGCCTGTTGCGCCTGAGCCACGTAGGCCTGACTAAACACCTCCGGGCCAGTTGTTTTGGGGAAAGGGGCCACAAAGAAGGGGTGCTGTTGCAAAGCTGCCAGCAAAGGTACGCTAATTTGGCCCTGCCCCGCCAACGCCCCATTGGCATCGTAGGGTCGACCGAGATACTGCCGGGCAAAGGCATCCATCAGGGTATTGCCCGGCCCGGTATCGGTGGTAAATACCTGGGTGGCATCGAGGGTGGCGGGCAGGTGGGTAAAGTTGGCAATGCCGCCCAGATTCAGCAAAATCCGGTTTTCGGCGGGGCTAGCAAACATCAGGTAGTCGCCATAAACGGCCAGTGGTGCCCCTTCGCCCCCGTGGGCAATGTGTTTCTGCCGAAAATCGCTGA
>JBBQUC010000229.1:0-6680 GCA_038212815.1 Cytophagales bacterium | reverse complement strand
GGTGGTGAGGTCGGTGATTTTCAGGAGCACGTCTTTACCCCCAATAGCAGCAACGTGCTTATCCATCACCTGCTCAGCGGTTAGGCCTGCGGGCGTAACTTTGGCCGGTACGGGAGCCTCTACCTTGTTCCCTTTGTTGTCGTAGTACTCAATATCGCCAAAGCGTTTCAGCTTGTCGGCAATTTCCGAAGCTTTACCCACTACTACAATGTAGGCATTGTTGGGCTTCACAAACTTGGTAGCGGTGCTTTGAATATCGGCATCCGAAATGGCATCTACCGTTTTCAGATAGTTTGCAAAGAAGTCTTCGGGCAGGCCATAACGGGCGGTATTGATGGCGAAGTTGGCAATGGTTTGCGGGTCTTCGAGGGTGAAGATAAAATTCCCGGCAAAGGCATTCTTGGTTCGCTTAATCTCCTCGTCGCTCACGCGGGCCGCGCTGATGCCTTTCAGTTCGTTCATGAACTCAACTACGGCACTGTCAGTCACAGCATTCCTGACACTGGCATACGCCCGAAAACGACCCACGAGCCGGTCGCCCGACAGGTTGGAGTAAGCACCGTAGGTATAGCCATGTTTTTCGCGCAGATTGTTGAACAGCCGCGCTTCTGACCCACCCAGTATATCGTTGGTCACGCTGGCCATAATGGTTTCGGGCGAGTAGGGCTTGAGAGCCACCGGATACACAATGCTCACCACCGACTGCACCGAACTGGGCCGGTCAACCAGGGCAATTTTGGTTTTGGCGGGTACTTCGGGCATGGCGTAGGTTGGTTTGGGCACAGTGCCCGGTTGCCAGCTATTAAACGCCTTCTCGATCATGGGCTTCGCTTCAGCAGCCGTAATGTCGCCCACCACGGCTAAGTACCCAATGTTAGGCCGGAAATAGGTGTTGTAGTAATTCCGGGTATCGTCAACGGTAATCCGATCTACACTTTCTTCGGTAGTCTGCTCGCCGTAGGGGTGGTTTTTGCCGTACATCACCACATTGGCTACTTTAGTCGCAATGGCGTTCGGGTTGTCTTTCTGCGAAGCCAGGCTCGATTTAGTCTGTTTTTTCAGCTTATCAAGTTCAGCCTGCGGAAACGACGGGTTCAGCACCACATCGCTCATCAGATTGAGGAGTTTAGGCGTATGCTTTTTCAGCGACAGCCCATAAACGCTCGTTGGCGAGGTGTTCAGGGTAGCCCCAATAAAGTCAATCTCCTCATCGAGTTGTTCTTTGCTGCGGGTTTTTGTACCTGTCCGCAGCAACTGCCCAGCCATGTCGACGGCACCGGCTTTATCGCCTTCCAGAATCGGCTCGCGGTCGAGTACGAGGTTGAACGCCACACGGGGCAACTTATGGTTTTCCACCACAAACACCTTCAGGCCATTGGCTAAGGTAAACGTAATAGGTTTACCAATTTTAATCTGCGGAGCGGGCGCATCGGCGGGTAGTTTGCTCCGATCAAGCGTCTGGGCGAAACTGGCCGTAGTTAGGCCAAACAGCGTTGCGCCGAGAAAAATATGTTTATTAAGTTGATTCATCGTTTGGTTTATTTTCCTTTTCCGGTGTCTTTTTGGCCTTCCATTGCTTTGGGCAGGTAATACAGCACTACTCGGTTTTCGGGTTTGAGGTACAGGTTAGCCACCCGGCGCAGGTCTTCTTTGGTTACTTTGGTGTAGCGGTCAAGCTCGGTGTTTACCAGGTTGGCATCGCCATAATACATTTTGTAGTTAGCCAGGTTTTCGGCTACGCCAAAGATGCGGGCGTTCTGATTCACAAAATTGGTTTCGATCTGATTTTTCACTTTTACCAGTTCGGTATCTGTCACCAGGTCTTTCTTTACCCGGTCAACCTCGGTATTTACCGAAGCTTCGAGGTCTTCGGCTTTGGTACCCTGGTTAGCAATAGCGTACGTCAGAAACAGGCCCGAATCTTCATTGGCGAAGGGAATAGCTGCCGTAGCCAGGGCTTTCTGCTGCTTGTCCACGATCTCTTTATTAAACCGCGAGCTTTCGCCACCGGCCAGCAGGGTTTGCAACACATCGAGGGCGTAATAATCGGGGGTTCCCTGGGCAGGCATGTGATACGCCTGAATCACGGCGGGCAGCGTGATATTGTCATACACAATGTCGCGGACTTCTTTGGTCTGCTCCGGCTCTTTCACTGTTGGGCGATAAACTGCTTTCTGGCCTTTCGGAATTTCGGCAAAATACTTGCTTACCAACTGCTTGGCCTGGTCAGGGCTAATATCGCCAGCTACACAGAGAATGGCATTATTGGGTACATAGAAGTCTTTATAAAACTGCCGGAATTCATCGATCGTAGCCGCGTTGAGGTGTTCGAGCGAGCCGATAGGTGCCCACTGATACGGGTGCTTGGTGTAGGCCCGTTTCAGCACTTCTGTCAGAATGGTGCCGTAGGGCTGGTTATCAATGCGCTGGCGTTTTTCTTCTTTTACCACCTCCCGTTGCGTGTTCACGCCCGTCTCGTCAATTTTGGCGTGCAGCAGCCGCTCCGACTCTAAATACAACCCCAGTTCGAGTTTGTTGGCCGGCATCACTTCATAATAAAATGTGCGATCCTGGCTGGTATTGGCGTTTAGCTGCCCGCCGTTGCCTTTCACAATTTTCATGTATTCACCCCGCTTAATGTTGTCGGAGCCTTCAAACAGCAGGTGCTCGAAGAAGTGGGCAAAGCCAGTGCGGGTGGGCTGTTCGTTTTTCGAGCCAACATGATACATCATGGTGACCGCCACCAGTGGGGTGCTATTATCCTGATGCAGAATTACATGCAGCCCATTGGGCAGGTCATACTCCGTAAATTTAATCCGGTCTCCGGTGTCAGCGGCCTTTGTTGTAGCCGCCATTCTGGAGGGTGTGGGGGTAACGGCAGGTTTCTTGGGCTGAGCAGTAGCCATAAAGGCCAGCCCAACGCCAGTTGCCAGGAGCAACAGTTTTTTATTCATTGGATGATTTTAAGTTTGGTAAAGCCCGACCGCCTTTGTGACTAAATCGGGTTTCAATAATACACATTATCTAACAAAGTTAAGCATGGACATTTCTTTTCATCCGCCACTCATCACTCCATCTAACCATCAGACATATTGCACCAACCCCATTCTGGGCTTAACTTTGCCCTCTTTTCGGCCCGTAATCGCCGGGCTTGCCCCTTTCATTTTTTTCTCCCCGTAACCTGTGCTTTCACCTGTACGACGTACTGAACGCCGACCAGGCTTAACCCTTTTGGGCTAATGCCACCCTCTACTTTGAACTCTACGCTCATGATCGAAAATGCCTGCCCAGTTAAAGTAACATGAAATTTTAATCTGCTCGTCTATTTACTTACTAACTTACACGGAGTTATAAGCCCTTTCCTGATGACATTCCGTTGGTTCCTGATCGGATTGCTGTTGCTGACAGCCTGCCACTCCCCCACAGCCCGGAGAGCGGTGTCTGACAGCACAACAGTCATTCTGAATCGGGCCGATGAGCAGGTTGTAGTGGGGGGCTGGTTGGCGTTTCTGGCCGAGACAGATAAACCCCTTACGCTCGAACAGGTCCTGAAACGCCCATTTACCCCCATTCTGGCAGACGAAGTTAACTTTGGACATACTGACAGGGTGCATTGGATTCGGATACAGGTGCAAAATCGGGTGGCTGGGCAACAACCCGACTGGCTCCTTCGGGTGATTAGCCTGTCGTCGACGGTTTGCGATGCGTACCTTGTCGACCATGCCGGGCGGGTGCAGGCATGGCCGGCCGGGATTCGGTTTCCGTTTCGCCAACGCCCTTTCGATGCGCTTACCTTCGATTTCCCCCTAAACCTCCCCGACACGCAGGCCCGAACGGTGTACCTGCGGCTGGCAGGGGTCAACTCGCAACAGTACATCTTCGATTTCCTGTCGCCCCGGCTGGCGTTGGTATTTGCCCGCAATTTTGAGAACCTAATGAGTCTCTATTTCGGCGCATTACTGGCGATGCTGGCCTATAATGGATTTTTGTTTTTGTCGATGCGCGACCGGGGTTACCTGCTTTACACACTCTATCTGGCGGCCATGACATGCCTTCACCTATGTATGTACGGGCTTGGGTTCCGGTTTCTTTGGCCCGACAGCCCTGAGTGGGCCATGCGGGCGCAGAACGTGTTTTCCGGCCTTACTACGGTTACAGCCTCGGCTTTTGCCTTTTATTTTTTGGGGATCCGGCAGCGATTACCCTCGATTCAGTGGCTTTTTTACGGCTACATGGTAATGGGGCTGGGAATATCGGGCTTGGCACTCTGGCACAATTCGGCAAAACTGACGTTTTTTATAACGCTAACCGTGATGCCGGTGATTCTGACCTTCTGGATTACGGCCATTATCGTTTGGCGACGTGGGTATGCGCCCGCACTGCTTTATGTACTGGGCTGGTTCGTTTTGTTCATCACTATTGGGCTGTTTTCGCTAAAAAACGCAGGTATATGGGCGGGTGCCAACTTCGTAAACTTCCTGATGCCCATTGGTACGGCTACTGAAATGCTCCTGTTTTCGTTTGGATTGGGGTATCGAATCAACCTGTCCCGGCACGAACAGGCTCAACTCCAGCAACAACGCGCCGAGGCCGAAACGCGGGCATTGCGGTCGCAGATGAACCCTCATTTTGTGTTTAACTGCATGAATACCATCAACTATTATATTCTGAGTCAGCAACCCGATCAGGCTTCGGCGTTTTTGCAGGACTTTTCCAAACTGATTCGTAAAGTGCTGGAACATTCGCGGTTAGCCTATATTCCCATTGCCGATGAACTGACTACGCTGCGGCTATACCTCGATCTGGAGCAGGAACGGGCCAACCACCAGTTTGCGTATCAGATCCATGCCGATCAGCTCCCTGCCACGCTGCTTATCCCGCCTTTGCTGATTCAGCCGTTTGTCGAAAACGCGATTCTGCACGGCCTGCGCCACAAAACCGACGGGCCGGGCCTGTTGATCATTCGGTTCTGGACCGATAGCCAAAAGATATGGGTATCGGTCGATGATAACGGTGTAGGTAGGGCAGCTTCGGCGGTGATTAACGCCTGGCGACATAGTGCCAAACAGTCGCTGGGCGTGACCGTGACCGCCGAACGACTTGCTGCGCTGGGGCCGGGGGCTTCCGTCACCATTACCGATGGCTCGCCGGGTGTGCAGGTTCGGCTGGGGTTGCCTATTGTGACTGGTGTATCGACCCAAAAACGTAAATCCTGACCTATACTAACTGCCCCTCCTCACCCGACCAACCACCCGACATCTTGCGCCAACCCCATTCTGGGCTTATCTTGCGCTTCATTCGGCTGGTAATGGCCTGGCCTTATCCCTTTCTATGGCATCTCAATTTTATTCTCCCCGCGACCTGCGCTTTCACCTGTATGAAGTACTGAACGCCGACCAGCTTGCGCAGTTTCCTTACTTTGCCGATCATAATCGGGAGTCGTTCGAGATGGTGCTGGATGCTGCAGGGCAAATTTCGGAAACGCTGCTGAAACCCCTGTTGACAGTTATGGACCGCGAGGAGCCGCAACTGGTCGATGGCAAAATCAGGATACACCCAGCTATGCGGTCCATTATCAACCGCTTTGGCGATGATGGCTGGATCAACGCACCGTTTAGTTACGCCGAAGGGGGGCAGCAACTGCCAGCTACCATCATGAACGCAGCCACGTTTGTGTTCGGGGCAGCTAATTACTCGTCGTCTATCTTTCCGTTTATGACCACCGGCTCGGCCAATCTGCTGCGTAGTTTTGGATCAGCCGAACTAATCAAGCGATTCACACCGCTGATGTATGCTGGTCGCTGGCAGGGTACAATGGCCCTCACCGAACCTGATGCCGGGTCGTCGCTGTCGGACATCAGCACGGCTGCCGACCCTACTGAATTGGAGGGAGTTTATAAAATCAGCGGACAGAAAATCTATATCTCAGCGGGCGACCACGATGCCGTCGAGAATATTGTACACCTGATGCTGGCCAAAATTAAAGGTGGCCCTGCCGGGGCAAAGGGAATTTCGCTCTTTGTTGTGCCACAACTACGCCCAGAAGGCGATACCCTGGTTGATAATGATGTGCTGACGGCGGGGGTTTACCACAAAATGGGGTATAAAGGCGCACCCATAGCGCACCTGATGGTAGGCTCTAACGGGGGTACACTGGGGTATCTGGTGGGCGAACCGCATCAGGGCTTGCGCTACATGTTTCAGTTGATGAACGAGGCCCGCGTTGGGGTGGGTATGAACGCCGTTTCTATTGGCACTGCTGCCTATTATGCCTCGCTTGAATATGCCCGCGAACGCCCACAGGGCCGCCCCATTGGCAACAAAAACCCGGCCACACCTCAGGTGCCCATTATTCACCATGCCGATGTGAAACGGATGCTACTGTTTCAGAAAGCCGTGCTGGAAGGCTCTCTGGGCCTGTCGCTCTATTGCAGTTACTTGTCTGATGTGGCCCATGCGGGCGAGGGCGATGCCAAAACCGATGCGGCCATGCTGCTCGATTTGCTCACGCCCATTGCCAAATCGTATCCCTCCGAAATGGGCTGCCTCACTACTAGTGCTGCCGTACAAATTCTGGGTGGGGCCGGTTATACCACCGATTTTCCGGTGGAGCAATTCTACCGCGAAGCCCGGATTCACCCCATCCATGAAGGCACAACCGGGATTCATGGCATTGATTT
>JBBQUC010000228.1:0-6693 GCA_038212815.1 Cytophagales bacterium | reverse complement strand
GGCAAAAGGTGGTAAGGGCACAGTCATCGATGCATCGGTAGCCGGTGGCGATCCTGATAAAGATGGCGATGGTGATCCAAATAACGACGTGAATGCAACGACGTTCTCGCTGGAGCAGCAGGAGAAGCCTGCCATTGGGGTTGCCCTGGCAGTGGTATCGGCGCAGAAACAGTCGAATGGCAGCTTCAACGTAACCTACAAAGTGACGGTGAAGAACTTCGGCAACCAGATTCTGACGGGGATACAACTCACCGACAACCTGGCTCCGGTATTCCCATCGCCTGCCTCGTTTACGGTAACGGGTGCACCCGCTGTTCGTTCGGGTAGCCACCTGGTGGCAAACTCGGCCTACAATGGTGTGGGTATCAAGTCGATGTTAGGCGCAGGTAGCCTACTGAATGTAGGTGAGCAGGATACGGTGCTGGTCACGGTGAATGTGATGCCCGGTACGAACCAGGGACCCTTCTACAGCAGTGTACTGGCCGAAGGTACAGTAGCCAGCCTGTCGATGACGGTAACGGACCTGTCGAACAACGGCCTTGATCCGAAGCCTGAAGGTAGCCTGACCACACCGGTACGCTTCGATCTGCCAACAGCTTTGATTGGGGTAGCTAAATCGGTGGGTACGCCCACATCGGTATCGGCTAATGTCTTCGATATTCCCTATACCATCACCCTGTCGAACCTCGGTACAACCAACCTGACCAACGTACAGGTGACCGACGATCTGAGCAAGGCATTTGCCGGTGCTATGATTATAAGCGAGAAGGTAGCCATCACGGCAGAGTCGGGTCTGGTGCCTGATCCAAACTACACGGGTCAGGGGCTGATTACGAAGATGCTGAGCGCAACGGCCAGTACGCTGCCCGCCGGTGCAAGTCGGAACCTGACCTTCATGGTACGGGTGGACGTATCGAAGGCGGCATCGCTGACCTTTAATAACACCGCAATCGCCACGGCGATGATGAGTGGCACGATGGTTGCTGATACATCAACGGCCGGCACCAACGCTGACCCTGATAATGACCTCGATCCGCGGAACAACAGCGCACCAACGCCCGTAACGCTCAATAATCTGCCAACAACCCCAAATCTGGGTCTGGCCATGAGCGTGAAAGACACCGTGCGGCAGTCGGCGGGTAGCTACAAGGTCACCTACCAACTGATCGTGAAAAACTACGGTACCGCGAAACTGACCCATGTAGCCATCAGCGATACGCTGGCCAAAGTGTTCTCGAACGCGAACGGAGCCACCTTCAGTCTGGTCAATGCGCCCACAGGATCGCGTAACAGCCAGTTGAAACTGAACCCGGCTTACAATGGTGACGCTGCGCCACAGCTTGTGCTGGGCGATAGTACCAGCAGCCTGGGGGTTGGCGTAGCCGATACGATTCGACTGGTAGTACTGATAACGACCGACGGACGGGGGGCAACCTACCTGAACTCGGCCTACGGAACTGCTAAAGCCGGAACGGCCGTGGTTCGTGACATCTCGACGAACGGGTTAAACCCCGACCGGAATGCCAATGGCAACCCGACCGACTCTAACGAAAGCGAAGCAACTCCGCTCACGCTGCCACAGGTCAACGTAACGGTGTTCATTCCACAGGGCTTCTCGCCCAACGGTGATGGCATCAACGACCGCTTCGTGATTCGTGGGGCGCAGAGCCTGAAAGTAGGGCTGGAAGTATTCAACCGCTGGGGCCACGTGGTCTATAGCAGTGAGAACTACCAGAACGACTGGGATGGCACCGCTAACAGTGGCGTGCGCGTAGGCAACAACGATCAGGGTCTGCCCGCTGGCACGTACTTCTACATCGTCAAACTGAGCGACGGTCGTGAGTTTGTAAGATACATGACGATTAACCGTTAATACGATGACAAACCAGGTTTCGACTAAACTTTGGATACTCGTGTTGCTACTGGCCTTCGGGGCCGGTAGCAGCGAGGTCCGGGCGCAGCAGGACAAAATGTTCTCTCAGTATATGTTCAATATGCTGGCCCTCAATCCGGCCTACGCCGGTAGCCGCGATGTGCTGAGCATGACCGGCATGTACCGCAACCAATGGGGAGGCATAGACGGTGCCCCGCAAACGACTACCTTCACCATCGACGCTCCCGTGAACCGCGAGCGGGTAGGGTTGGGTCTGCAACTCTACAACGACCGGGTAGGGGAATGGAACGAAACGGGTGCTTTTGGTTCGTATGCGTTTCGGATCAAAGTGGGCGACCGCACTACTCTGGCTCTTGGCCTGCAAGGCGGAGCCGCCAGTATCCAGTGGAACCTCACTAACGTACGTACTGGCCCCGATGGAGCCTCGGCTGACCCCGCTTTTGCCACCAACTTCAGCCGGATTCTGCCTAACTTCGGTACGGGGATGTATCTCAGCAATGACCGCTCGTACCTGGGGGTATCGGTACCGCAGTTGATCAAAAACCGGATTTCGGATTATGATTCCGGCCCAAATCGGTCCACTCAGCGTCGGCATGCATATGCCATGGGTGGATTTGTTATCAACCTGAGTCCCACCCTGAAACTGAAGCCCTCTATGCTGGCCAAGTACGTCGAGGGGTCGCCAATGGGTTTCGATGGTAATGTAAACCTCTGGATTGCCGACCGCCTGTCTATTGGCACGTCGTACCGGCGGAATCAGTTCGACACCTATGGGGGGTCGAAGAATTTCTTCAGCGTCCACGATGCCGTTGTGGGCATGGTTGAAGTGCAGATTACCGATCAGTTCCGCCTGGGCTACGCCTTCGACCGGATGCTGAACAACCTCAAAGCCTTTGGCCCAAACTCCCACGAGTTTATGCTGCGCTACGAGTTTGGCTTCAACAAAAACAAGATTCTAACACCGAGGTATTTTTAACAGGTAAGCAGTTTTTGAGTCGGTCAGTAGGTTACTCACTGACCGACTCAAAAACTCAAAATCTACCTGACTGACTTCGGCCCGGTATTTGCTAAACAGAAGGTATAACCCCCAGGGATATACCTTTTTTTTTGGTGCAGACGTTCCGTCTCTAAAACACCACCGCGTATGACACGTATTCTGATAGGCTGCAGTCTGCTGCTACTGACCCTGCTAGGCCCCGTACTGGGCCAATCGCCCGTTCGCCAGGCCGACCGGCAATTCGATTTATTGGCGTATTCTAAAGCCATTGAGTTGTATGAACAAGCCCTATCCGACAAAAAGTCGTGGGTGGAGGCTGACCGGATGGCGACTTTAAACAAACTGGCGTATAGCTACCGGCAGGTACACGACGACCAGAACGCCCTGCGGGTGTACCAGGAGATGCTCAGCAAGGGCGATCTGCCCGCTGAGTACGCCAGTGCCTACCTGCACTATGCTCAGGCACTAGCCAGTAATGGCAAGTACGCCCAGGCCCAGGAAGCCTATGAGAAGTACATGGCTACAAAAAGAGACGATGAGCGGGGAGGGGCGTTTGCCAAACTGTATAAAGACGTAAGCGTGCTGTCGCGGAATGTGGGCAGCTACAAGGTCGAGTTTCTGGAACTCAACACCACCCGCCCCGAATTCAGCCCGATTTACTATCAGGATGGTATCGTGTTTGTATCAGCCAATGGCGATGCGGGCATCAAGCGGGTGTTTAACTGGAGCAACACACCTTTTCTGGATTTGTACTACCTGCCCGAACTGAAAACGGTTAAAGTGCAGAAGACAGCCTCGCTGGGTGGTGGCTTGCCCCCCGTGGTAAAAACTGGGAATACCCGGCTGATTCGCCCCCTGGGGCGCGATGATTTTACGGCCCCTACCTCCAACGATACCCGTACCGTTGGCTTTTACGGCGGGGCAAACATCACCGCTGGCTCTTCGTATGAAGATGAACCCGTTACGGCAAGCGATCTTTTTAGCCGTACGCTGAATACCAAATACCACGAAGGCCCGGCTACCTTCTCCCGCGATGGATCGCGGATTATTTTTACCCGCAACAACTATAACAACGGGCGGTATAACAAAAGCAGCGATGGCGTAAATAAGCTAAAACTCTACACGGCTGAACAGACAAACGGCAACTGGAAGAAAATAGAGGAACTTCCTTTCAATAGCGACGAGTACTCGACGGGACACCCCAGCCTGAGCAAAGACGATCAGTTGCTGTATTTCTCGTCGGATATGCCCGGCGGTTTCGGCGGTACCGATATTTACGTATGTCGGTGGGTGGGCAGCAAGTGGGGTACTCCGGTGAACCTGGGCACCGAGGTGAATACCAAAGGTAATGAGATGTTTCCCTTTGCCGACGAGAAAGGGAACCTCTACTTCTCGTCGGATGGGCAACCGGGCATGGGTGGGCTAGACCTTTTTTATGCCAACCTAACTGATAATGGTCAGCAGGTTAGGTGGATTCAGAACCTCGGCGAACCCATTAACTCGAACAAAGATGATTTTGGGATTGTAACCGATGGTGACCGCAGAACGGGGTTTTTCAGCAGCAACCGCAAGCACGGGGGCGAAGATGATGACCTGTATCGGTTTAACCGCGAAGGACCAATGTATCCCTGCCGCGAGCTGATTGTGAATGTATTCGATGCCCAAACCAAGCAGCCCCTGGCCAATACGACCATTGTCATCGACGAAAAAGAAAGCGGGAACGACAAGCGCGATGCCAAAACAGATGCAGAAGGAAATATCCGACTTTGCCTGGAAGCTGAGGGCGACTTTCGGTTTATGACCACCCACGAAGGGTATGTCAATAACCAGATTGGGTTCTCAACACGCGGCTTGCAGGACGATAAACCCTCGCGCCTGGAGATTCCACTCGATAA
Organism: Cytophagales bacterium; assembly: GCA_038212815.1. GTDB lineage: Bacteria > Bacteroidota > Bacteroidia > Cytophagales > Spirosomataceae > JBBQUC01. The sequence continues at coordinate 1,907 of JBBQUC010000228.1, read as the reverse complement.
AGAAGGAGTGGACCTGGCCCTGGCTGAACCACCCGTAGCTACTGAGACTAAAACCATGAAGGGGCGCATTACGGCGCAACAGGGAAATAAGCCCCTGGGTGGGGTAAAAGTGATTCTGAAGAGCCGCGCCGACAGCACGACCCAAGAGGCCGTTACCAAATCAGATGGCTCGTATGAGTTTGTGGTAAAGCCGGGTGTCGAGTACGATGTTGAGGCCGAGAAAGAAGGGATGGCTACCATTGGCGGGCGTATCGACAAAACAGGTGCAGAATCCCCTACCCTGAAAATGTTTACCAAAGGTGATGTCATGCAGGTAGAAAATATCTACTACGACCTCGATAAAGCCGATATTCGTCCCGATGCTGCTACCGAACTCGATAAAGTGGCCGATTTGATGGCCAAATACCCCAAAATGCGGATCGAGCTGCGCTCGCATACCGACAGCCGGGCAACGACCGACTACAACAAGACATTATCGACCAACCGGGCCAAAGCGGCTGTATCGTACCTGAAAGCCAAAGGAATTTCGGCCAAACGTCTGAAGGCCGCTGGCTTCGGCGAAAGCGAATTGCTAAACGATTGTAAAGATGGCGTTGACTGCCCTGACGAAAAACACCAGCAAAACCGGCGTACCGAAATCAAAATTCTGACACTGAACTAATAGCAGGCGTGTACAAAAAAGGGGTGGTGTAGCTTAAGTATGGGGCTACACCACCCCTTTTTACTGTACGACCAATGGGGGCATCATAGAGCCGGGTGTCGAAATCCAATACCCCGCTGCCAATCTCGCTCAGGCTCTCCTGCCCATTGAAGCGCAGCCGGTTAGTACTCGTCCCGCTGCTCACCCCCGACAGCACTACACCCCATGCGTCGTAATCTGTCCGCTGCACCACGACAGGTGGATTGTACACGCCCCCCGATGGCCCGGTGAGGCTATCGCGGTACACAGCCCGGATATTACCTAAATGATCCCGGTGGAAATACTCGTAGCGGTAATTGCCCGCTGCATCCACCGCCACCCGGCCCTCCCCGTGACTCACCTCGAACAGGATGCCATTGAGATACTGGAAGGGGCCGATGTAATCACGCACCTGGGCGGGAGCCGAATTGCTCATGCGCAGCTTCTGCCCGCTGGCGGAGTAGGAATAGCTAACGGTACGGCTACTGATGGTGAGGGTTTGGGGCAGCTTTAGGAGGTTGTAGCTAATCAGGCTGATACCCCGGTTCAAGTCCTACTTCAAACTTCCATCAGGGTAGTAGGCTTATGAAGACTTAATTATTTTAAGATCAATCACAGAAAATGTCGGCCAAAGTTGTATTTCATAGTAATCATTCCCATGTATCCCGTCAGCACTGATACTATCTGCTCCAGCTGATAACACTCTAATTCCATATTCACCAGCTTGTACTGTAATAGTTTCAAGTGAATCGCTTTCACCGAAAACTTCGCCAACATCAATGCTACCTGATGAAATATTTATTGAGCACTCTATAATATGACTCCATTCGTTTATGTTAAAATTAGGTGATTCAGAGTGCAGGCTAAGCTTAACTGGAACAGTCATATTCCGGTATGTCTCAATAATAATCAAACGTCTTTCTTCTTTTAATGAAATTCTTGAACTGTGATTTTCTTCAGTCCACCAATCACCACCAACGCTGGTTTGTGAAAGATTTAAACCGGAGTCACAAACCATTATTTGATAATAGTCTGCAAATACGTTTATTAATCGCTCCATAATATATGTAAATTTAACTCATTAATGGGTAGTGGCCCAATGGCGTTGAATTAAGTATCTTTGTTAATGGTTTTAGAAGCAGTTGCCTGCAAGCATTGTGGTTTGACTCAGCAAGTTCAGCGGTTTGGTAAAACCCGTAGTGGCACCCAGCGATACCGCTGTGGTGAT
>JBBQUC010000227.1:0-6710 GCA_038212815.1 Cytophagales bacterium | reverse complement strand
CTGCTCGGTGGGAGGCAGCCCAGTTAAGTCGAGGCTCACGCGACGGAGTAGGGTTTGGCGGTCCGCTTCGGGCGATGGGGTCAGTCCCTGTTCGTGCAGTTTATCGAGAATAAACGGGTCAATGTTATTTTTCACCCAAGCGGTTTCATCGTTATGCGTAATACCCAGCCGACTCCAGACGGTGCCTATTGCGGGCACGGCGGGTTTTTCGGGGGTGAGGTAGGCCCAATGGTCGCCCCACTCGGCCCCCTGGTCGATCCAGGTTCGCAAAAGGGCAATCTCGTCGGGTTTAAGAGCGGGGTGATCGAGGGGCATCCGCTCCTCAGGGTCGGCCAGGGTAAGCCGCCGGATGAGTTCGCTACGGTCAGCATCGCCGGGAATGATGGCCCGCTTACCTGATTTGGCCGGTGCCAGGGCTTCGTGCTTGAACAGCAGCGAAAAACCAGATACTTTTTTAACCCCACCGTGACAGGCAATGCAGTTTTTGTTCAGAATGGGCTTGATCTGGGTGTTGTAGTCCACCTTATGACCAAATACACCTAACAGCGAAAACGACGACAGAGCCGCCACCGCTACAAAGCCACCAAGCGCAATACCGTTCGGTTTCATACACGACGAGTAAATGAGATAAGCTATTTCACCCTAAAATTACGCACTAACTGACGGATATAGTTGTCCCATACAAGCAAAATCAGGCACTATTTTACCCGTATATCGGTGGTAGCCGTATCATCCTCGCCGTTGGTAATACCATTGTTGGGAGTAGAGTCGGGGTCGGCGGGGGTAGCCTGGGTAATCTCGGCGGTGATCACCGCCCGACCTGATGCCAGTGCCTGCACCCGGAAATGGAAGATGGCCTGCCCGCCAGCGGGTACGCTGGCTGTAGTACCAACAACACCGCCACTACCCGGTACAAAGTCATCGCCTGGCACGAGGGTAACACTGGCGGGAAGAGCCGCCGTTACGCTCACCGCCGAAGCCGATGCCCCCCCCCGATTGCTGATCACTACAGCATAGGTTATGATTTCGCCCACAGCGGGGGTTCGGTTATTGACGGATACCTGCAAACTTAAGTCGGCTTTGGCCGGATCAGGAGCGGGTTGGTTAGACTGTACGGCGGGTAGGGGTGTTTGGTCGGGATTGGGCGACGTATATACTGTGGTGGAGCCATCGGTGGTGCGGAAGTCGATGATCGCCGTGTCGTCCTGGCCATCGCCGGTGCCCGAGTTAGTTTGGCTGTCGGGGTCGTAAAAATCGGAGGTGGTTAGCTGAGCGGCATTCTGAAACATGCCCCCGACCGTGGGCCTGACCTGCATGGAGAACAGAGCCGATGCGCCCGAATTGAGTTGCGCTACCTGCCCGGTGAGGAGGCCATTTTGTAGCACCAGCCCATTGGTAGCCACCACACTCAGGTTGCCAGGCAACCGATTTTGTACCGTAATCCCCGTAGCTGGCCCCGGTCCGCTGTTTGTGAGTTTTAGGGTAATGGTGGTGGTATCGTTAATGCCAATAGCCCGGCGACTAATAGCCATACTCAGGCTTAAATCGGCGGCTGGCCCCACCCGAAACACCCCCGACGGTACCCCCGCTACTACCGGGTTGGTAGCTACCACCCGCACCCGAAACTGGCCCGATGCCAACGAATCTGGCCAAACGGCAGTTACAGGGCTACCCCCGCCTGTGGCTAGTATGGCCTTGTAGCGGCCCGCCGTATCGAGCAATTGCAGTTGCCAGGTGTTGCCAGCCGCAAACGTACCTGATTGGGCAAAACTGACCCGAATGGTTTGCCCTGGCTGTGCGGCTCCGGTTGGGTTATCCGTGGCAATAAACTGTTCAGGCAATATGGGGGTGGCGTTCTGAAAAAAGGCGTTATCGAGGCTGGCGTTCCAGTTACGGGCAAAGCGCGAAAGGCCCATATCGTCAGGAATGGTGTTGGGGTTGAGGTAATACTGCGGATGCACCACTGGCCGCTGACTATTCTGAAAGTGTACATCCACAGCACCGCCATGCCGGTTCTGGATGGTATCGTTTAGTGGCCCCTGGAATACAGTTAACCCTGGGGTTTGGATCACTTCCAGTTGTTTATCGATAACCGCCTGCCGGGTGGTCTGCCCATCGAATGAGACACGCGCTACTACCCAGGGTAGATTGCGGCCCCCAAAATCGGCACGCGATTTTTGGATCAATTCGCGCAGTTGGGTGGCATACTGCGGAATGGTGCCGCTGCTGGCATCGCCGTATTCAGATTCGCCCTGATGCCAGAGTACGGCCCTCGCCCCGCCCGTTGCGCCATAATACCGCAGCACATTTTTCAGATTGGTATAGGGTTGCAGGTTAGGCCAGTTAGCTGCACAAAAGTAGCGGTTGCAGGCCGGTATGCCGTTCGCCGTATTAATCCAGTTCTCTATAGTCGAAGAGTCCCAACCCGCATTGTAGAACACCACCGGCACATTGAGTCGATTCACCAGATAATCGCCTAGTTCGCCCCAACCCCAGGAGCTTTCGCCCATCGGGAAAACCCGCTTTTTAGCTACCAGAGACACAAAATGCGGCACTGGCGAGGGATCACCAGAAGAATAAAGGGCTTGTGCGCCAGGCGGGTAATAATGGTTGATGGTGTCGATGGTAGTTACGCGGCCCGTAACCGACCCCAGGTCATTATCACCAATTCCCAGCCCGCGTGAGTTCGACTGCCCGGCCGCAATAAACACTTCACCAATACCTACCGGCCCCACCGTAGCCTGGCCAATGGTAAGACCGCTCCGCACGGCCCGCACTGTCAGTACATACCAGCCGCCCACGCCCGTCAGTTGACCCAAAAACAGGCCTTTCGCCGGATTTGTCTGTACCGTTTGCCAGGCTGTAGCCGTACCCTGCCCAGCCGCAACGGGGGTTAGTTGTGCTTCTATCCGATCCGCAATCGCACTGAGTTGGCCCGCCACATATAACCGCCCGCTGCCATCGGCTCCGCGCTGCACCACCAGGCGGGGCATTGGAAAACTCAGTTGGAGCTGAGCCATGCTCAGGCCCGGCAATAACAGGAGAAAAAGATGCAGGTAAATCCGCTTCAGCATATCAATGGGTAGGGGCAATAGGTTCTCAAATTTACGGCTAAATATGCAGAGCGGAAAAATACCCTACCAGATTTATATACAACTGGCCTTACCTGAGCCATGCATACGTTGTGCCAGGGTGTACGTACTAATTGGAAATTGGACATTGAGTAGTTCCTGCAAATTGGGTACTTCTGGCCGCAGAAGCGTGGGCAAAAACACTAATTTTATAGAGTATTAGCGAAAATATTGACAATTAGCGGGTTTCGGCGAAAAACCATCCCTAAAAAGTTGTCAGATTTAGTGAACCTTCCTAACTTGCCCGATAAATAAACTTCTTATTTTGTAACTTAACCGTTCACGTACCCTATCTAAACTTTTACAACACCGTAACGAGATGATCTCCAAGAAAGCCAAGTACGCTATTAAAGCGTTGAAAGTTCTCACCGAAGAGTACGGCAAAGGGCCGATACTTATTTCCTACATCTCTGCCAAAGAGAACATTCCGAAAAAATTTCTGGAGGCTATTTTACTGGAATTGCGCAACCACGGCATTCTGCAAAGCCAAAAAGGAAAAGGCGGGGGTTATCTGTTGCGGGTCGATCCGGGTCGGGTCAATTTGGCACAGGTGCTGCGCGTTATCGACGGCCCCATTGCGCCAACCCCCTGCGTTTCGCTAAACTTCTACGTTCGCTGCGATGATTGCGCCGATGAGGTAGTGTGCGCCCTACGCCCTATTATGGAACGCGTTCGTGATGCGAACCTCGGTGTGTATGAAAATACGACCTTGCTGACGTTCCAGAACATGTCGTCGCTCGAAACCAAGGAAATCCCTATTGGCGATATCTCAACTAGTGGGACTACTTCTGGCAGCGGCCTGATGTCGGCGTAAACTAGTTACTGGGTCTGACTAATGCACAGGGAATAATGGGCTAGTAGTCATTATTCCCTGTCCAGTAGTCAGGCCCAGTAAGGATTAACCCGGCTGATGCTCTTTGCGGAGCAGATCGTTCACCGTTTTTACGGGATTGAACGTACTGAGTGGCACCTCCACAAACAACGTATTCCAGTTGGCCATTGCACCATTCCAAAGCCCGGGCAACTCCTGGGCTTTCAGCGTTTTGCCATCTTTCGATTTCTCGGTAATGAAGCCCGTTTGCGGGTCGCGGTAATCGGGCAGGTTATATTTCTGACCGTGCCGGTTTTTCAGCCCACACACCAGGTCCACGGGATTGAAGTGGGTAGCCTGTTGAAACAGGGTTTTCTGGCTCTCGTTATCCATGTCGATCTGCGCCGACTCAACCACCTGCAACGACACCGATCCGTCAGCATTTCTGGCCCAAAACGGGCCACCACCCGGCTCCCCTACGTTTTGCACCATGCCACAAGCCCGGATTGGCCGGTCGAGTTTCTGGCGGTAGTAGGTCGCTTTTTCAGCAGTAGGAAGCGATTCAAATCCTTCGGGTGGTAATACGCAGAGCGTTCGGCGCAGAAACTCATCGACCTCGGCCAGGTAGCCTTCACTAATGTCGCCATCCAATAACGATTGTAGCCGGAACAACTGCTGTTGAGCATCGAGCAGTACCGAAGCCAGTATTTTCTTGTAGGTAACGGTTGTTTCCTTCAGTTCATCGGGCACCACATTGTCGATGTTTTTGATAAACACCAGGTCGGAATCAATATCGTTCAGGTTTTCGATGAGTGCGCCATGCCCGGCGGGGCGGAACAACAGGGTGTTGTCGGCATTACGGAAGGGCGTGTTGTCCATATTCACCGAAAGGGTATCGGTGCTTTTTTTCTGTTCCGAAAACGTCACATCGAAGGCCACCCCCAGCCAGGCTTCGTAGTCGGGCTGCTCGTCCACAATCAGTTTCTCGAACCGTTCCCGGTGTTCGGGCGAAACGGTAAAGTGCAGCCGTACCAGGCCATTGGCATTGGCGTAGGCGGCTCCTTCTACTAAATGTTCTTCGGCAGGGGTGCGCGGGCCATCCAGGTAGCGGTGAAATTTCAGCAGGCCCTTGGGCAGGCTGCCATAATCCAGTCCATCGGGCGTGAGCAGATACCGCAATATTCTCGGGCGATCAGCAGTGGCTATATCGTGGTCATGGGTTGCCAACACCGCTTTCAGGTCATCGTAAAAGGCAAACTCCTCTATTCGGGTGAAGAATTCCTCCACCGATTTGTCCGACTTACCATCCATAGCCGCAAACAGTGACTTAAACATGCGGGTAGCGGCCCCGGATGCTGGCACAAACTTCATAAGGGCCAGGTCACCGGCGGCTTCGTCGTAGCGGTGCAGGTGATTGGTCAGGTCGGTATCGGCAACCCGCACAATACCATCGCCAACAGTAGCGGCTTTACTGACATTGAGGTACGGAAACCCATCGACAAAATGCTGAATCTGCTGGTCAATTCCGGTCAGGGGTATGCCCTGCGCGGCAATTTGGGTTTTATCCTGTTCGGTAAACATGGCTGGTCTTAATTTGGCAGGCAAGTTAATCAGAACTGTGCTTTATGTGATAATGCAGAGGGCGGTTTGGGTTATTTATCCTGCCAGGCAGGGATCGGGCATCGGGCATGTCAGGGTTGGTGTACGTCTAGTGCCAGTGCTGCCAATGCCCCTACCATTCGGTAACTTCTCTACCAATTAAGTGGTTTTAGTAGGTTTTCTGGGTGAAAATCAGCAGTTTTAGGTCTGTTTGCTTAATCCTAAGCATTGCCATGATACACCGCTTCGCTTCTTCTCGCTTTGCCCGCCTGCTGCCAGGGAGCCTGTTGCTGTGGCTAATCACGAGCCTGCCCCTGCTGGCCCAGACCAATTATGTAGCCAACTCAGCGAACTCTGCCACACCGGGACTCAATAATACCTTAGTAGGGCCGGGGGCGGGGAATAGCACCATGACGGGGAATTACAATGCATTTATAGGGTCTTATACGGGACGGTACAACACGAATGGGACTTACAATGCGTTTATGGGGCATGCTGCCGGGTATTACAACACAACGGGTGATCAGAATGCGTTTATAGGGTATCAGGCGGGGTATTACAACACGGCGGGGTATTACAATTCATTCATGGGGTATCAGGCGGGTTTTAACAATGCGACGGGTTCTAACAACGCGTTTATGGGGGATCAGACCGGGTTTTCCAACACGACGGGTTTTAACAATGCGTTTATAGGGTCTTATGCCGGATATATCAACACGACAGGGTATTACAATACGTTTATAGGGTATGCTGCCGGGTATTACAACACAACGGGTGCTAACAATTCGTTTATGGGGTATCAAGCCGGACAGTACAATACGACGGGCCAACAGAATACCGCTATTGGCCCAAACGCCGGGTTTAAAAACACGACTGGATTAGGCAATGTGGCCCTGGGTTCAGCGGCCAGTTTGAGCAATGTGAGCGGCAGTTTTAACGTAATGGTGGGCGATTCGGCGGGGCTGCGCAATACCGCATCGGGCAACACCTTCGTAGGGTCTAAATCGGGCATTGCCAGCACCTCTGCCGTGCAGAATACCTTTGTGGGCTTTCAGGTGGGCTATGCCAACACCACCGCGTCGGGCAATACCTTCGTGGGCCACAAAGCAGGCTACAGCACCACCGTTGGCCAGAACAACACCTTCATCGGCACCCGCGCTGGCTACCAG
>JBBQUC010000226.1:0-6720 GCA_038212815.1 Cytophagales bacterium | reverse complement strand
GGCTTCATGTTTCTTTTCCGTTACCCTTCCCAATAGCAAAACACGGTCAGCATTAAAGTCCGATAGCTTGGTCAATATATTCTGTATATCGAATTTGTTTTCAGTCATTGTCTGGCTGTGTAGTCTGTCTTATAGCATTGGCTTATAACATCTGTATTTACGAAAGTCGGGGCTTTTGGGGTAAACATTCGTAAATATCCACTATGTCGGGAAGTGAGCTACGCTGAAACCCGCTTGCTGTTAGCCAACCTATTCAGCGCTCGCCAGTGCAAGTAAAACGCTTTTTGCTACATATCCTAGCTAGCTAACGGGCTTTTTATCTGGTCAAACCGTTTGGTTGTCAGGTGGGTATATACTTCGGTAGGCTTGATGCGTTCGTGACCCAGCCACAATGGTAGGGAGTGTTAATCGGTTAGGGTTTGCTTCATAAGCCCAGTACCCATCGCTTCTCATAATATAGGTCTAGCAGCAGAGCCTGCTTCTGGTCGGAGAGAAGGGTATAACGCCGAAAGCCAGGGAGCGGCAACCCCGAATTGGCTAAATTAATGGTCTTCGTCCAGCGTTGCTGCGTTAGGTCGAACTGGGCTAGCGACGAAGTACGAATAACAACGCCCCGCGCTTGTAGTGTGCTGCTGTCTAGTTGATCGGCCCCAACAAAAATCTGTCCATTCAGGGCGAAAAATAGATTCATGGAGTAATCAGTCGACCTCCTATAGCCACATTCCAGGTGATCCGGCAACGGCTGCATTGTTTTTGTATCTAAGTTATAGGCCAGAATATATCCGCCCGACTGATAAGCTACCTGCCAGTAGAGCATGCGCCCTAGTTGAATAGCTCCTGTGATATTATACTCCCTGACAGCCAGCGTCACCGGCTGCCATACTCCGGTTGTCAATGAAAAAGACCAAAAGCCCGCATCTTGATAATACCGATTGACAAACAGAAGCTCATCGGCATCGCGGCCAATATACGTAAAGGCATGGTCGCCAAGAGCCGTAAATGACGGAAGCTGTGTCCATTTGTCCTGCCGTGGGTCATACTGATACATCTCACCCGTTGGGCGAGTTTCATAATTGATGCGCCGATACCCAAAAGCAGAATACCCATACTGCCCATCCGTAAACACTGCCTGCTGCGACCGCTCGCTTGTATAGTACGGCGATTCGACAGGAGCCTTGACCGTATCGGGTAAACTAGCTTTGGCTTGCCACGTGTTAGCGGCTATGTCATACCCCCAGAAAATCCCGTCGTATTGCAAAAAATAGGCTTGCCCATCCAGCATAAAACTCCCCGAATTTCTTAACCGTACGGCTTCGGGAACCTTGATTTTAGTTTGCGCAACGGATATGCCCGGCTGCTTCTCATCGCAGATAAACGGGGTAAATGATGTGACGGGTGCCTTTACATCGCGCCCATAATACACCTTCCCCGAATTACTCAGCGCGTAACTGTCAACGGAATAGGTGCTATCGGACGAGAGGTTGGTAAGTTCTGTTGTCAGGGTGTAAGTACGGCCATATCCCTTATGCCTGTCTTGCAGGGTGGGTTGTCGGTTGGTGGCTGACCAGCAATGGCCAAGTTCTACAATAGGGTCAACCGAATTAATATAGGAGCCACTGCCTAACCCAGAGGTAATGGTGGCCGATAATACATTAGCCATCAGATAAATTGTTGGCCGACTGAAATCTAGCGCGGTTGGCCGGGGCGGGTCAACCGGCACTTCATCGCCGGCGTGACAACCCAGCAATAGCAGGGCGGGCAGAAGTTTCATAAATAGCTTCATACAGCAAGGTAAGCCACCATTCGTTAAAAAACACTAAAAAATAGCTTCATTTTTAGGCTAGCTCTTGACATTGCCGAATATCCTGATTAACTATACCGATAGTTAAATAAACTGAATCCATCACAACTATGAACCGCTTTACCCACAAGTACCGGCCCCTGTTGGTAGCCACCCTGCTGTTAGTCGGCAGTAGCCTGAGCCATGCTCAAACCGCCCTGCCTGAAGGCCTGACGAAAATAACGTCGGTTGAAGGCATTACGGAGTATCAACTAAAAAATGGCCTGCGAGTGCTGCTTTTCCCTGATCCATCTAAACCAACCGTTACGGTCAATATCACCTACCTGGTAGGGTCGAGGCACGAGGGACTGGGTGAAACGGGTATGGCTCACCTGCTGGAACACATGGTGTTTAAAGGCTCTACTAAGCACAAAAATGTACCGCAGGAGCTAACCGAACACGGCTGCTGGCCCAACGGTACCACCTGGTACGACCGTACTAACTACTTCGAGACGTTTTCGGCAACGGACGAGAACCTGAAATGGGCACTCGACCTCGAATCGGACCGGATGGTGAACTCGTTCATCGAGAAAAAAGACCTCGACACCGAGTTCACCGTGGTACGCAACGAGTTTGAGAGTGGCGAAAACTCTCCGCAGCGAGTGCTGATGGAACGGGTACTGTCGTCGGCGTATCTGTGGCATAACTACGGTAAGTCAACCATCGGCTCGAAAGAAGACATCGAGCGGGTGCCTATCGACAAGCTCAAAGCCTTTTACCAGAAATACTACCAGCCCGACAATGCTGTGCTGCTGGTGGCCGGTAAGTTCGATGAAGCCAAGACCCTGGAATTGGTGAATCAGTATTTCAGCCCCATTCCGAAGCCAACCCGGATGCTGGTGCAGCCTTACACCGTTGAGCCAACTCAGGACGGGGAGCGGGCCGTAAGTCTCCGGCGCGTGGGCGATACGCAGGGCGTGGCCGTGGCCTACCACACCCCCGCAGGCACCCACCCCGACTATGCCACCATCGACGTGCTTATGGATGTGCTAACCAACGAACCCTCCGGGCGGCTGTATAAAGCCCTGGTGGAGAACAAAAAAGCGGCCTCGCAGTGGGGCTGGACCCCCGCCCTGCACGACCCCGGCTTTGCTTATTTCTACGCGGATGTTCGCAAAGAGCGGTCGCTCGATTCGGCCCGGATGGTCATGCTCAGCACCCTGGATGGGCTGACCAAACAACCGCCCACCGCCGAAGAGGTAGAACGCGCCAAAACTAAACTGCTGAAAGATATTGAACTCCAGTTTAAGCAGGTAGATCGCGTGGGGCTGAACCTGAGCGAGTACATGGCTGCTGGCGACTGGCGGCTGATTTTTATCTACCGTGACAACATCCGTAAGGTACAGCCCGCCGATGTAGCGCGGGTGGCAACGGCCTATTTCAAACCCTCGAACCGCACCGTGGGCCTGTTTATGCCCGACCAAAAACCCGACCGGGCCGAAATTCCGGCAGCCCCCGATGTGATGGCACTGGTAAAAGACTACAAAGGGGAGGCTATAGTAGCCGCTGGCGAAGCCTTCGATCCGGCACCGGCCAACATTGATGCCCGCACCAAACGCGGGCAGGAGCCAAACGGGCTGAAGTGGGCGTTTCTGCCCAAAAGCACGCGGGGTAACTCCGTGCGGGTCAATATGATTCTGCGCTACGGCAACGAGCAGGAGATGATGAATAAGTCGACCATTGCCGATTTTACAGCCTCGATGCTGGAGCGGGGTACTAAAACCCGCTCGTATGAACAAATTACAGACGAGCTGAATAAACTGAAAGCCCGCGCTTATGTGTATGCCGGGGGGCAAAGTGCCAACATCGGTATCGAGACCACCAAAGAAAACCTGCCTGCGGTGATGGCCTTAGTAACCGATTGCCTCCGTAACCCTACGTTTCCGGAGACCGAGTTTGAGAAGATGAAGCAGGAGCGGCTGGCAGGCATCGAGTCGCAGAAACAGGAGCCGCAGGCCATTGCGTTTCGGGTAGCCAGTCGGCTGATGAGTCCCTACCCCAAAGGCCATTTGTGGTACACGCCCACCTTCGACGAGGAGATTGCCACCATCAAGGCGTTGACGCTCGACGATGTGAAGCAGTTTTATAAGAACTTCTACGGCGGGCAAAGTACCGTAGTCGCCGTGGTTGGGGCTTTTGACGAAGCAGCCATGCGGGGCCAACTGAAAACCTCGCTGGGTAACTGGAAAGCCGCCAAACCGTTTGCCCGGATTCCGCTGCAACTCTTTGCCGATGTGAAACCCAAAACCGAGGCCATCCAAACCGACGATAAAGCCAACGCCATGCTGGTAACAGGCATGAAGTTTCCAATGCGCGACGACGACCCCAACTACGCGGCTCTCTACATGGCCAACTACATTCTGGGCGATGGATTCCTGAACTCGCGGCTAGCCACCCGCATCCGGCAAAAAGAAGGGGTTAGCTACGGAGTTGGCTCGTATGTCTCAGCCGACGATAATGATGCCATTGCCAATTTCGGCTCCTACGCCATTTATAACCCCGAAAACTCGGAGCGGCTCGAAAATGCCTACAAAGAGGAGGTGGAGAAGCTGATAAAAGACGGCGTTACTGCCGACGAACTAAAAGCTGCTAAAACGGCGGTGCTGCAAAATAACCAGGTCGAACGCTCGCAGGATGGTATTCTGAGTAGAAAACTGGCGCAGTACCTCAGTTTGTCTGCCGGTCGCACCTTTACCTACGATGCCGAACTGGAAAAACGGATGGCTGCCCTTACACCCGAACAGGTCAACGGCGTAATAAAAAAATACCTCGACTACAGCAAACTGACCATTGTGAAAGCAGGCGATTTTGCCAAAGCCGCCAAAGCTATTGCTGATAAAGCCCCCGCCCAACCCGCCGGGCAAGTAGGAGGGAGCAAGAAAAACTAAGCCATTACCTCAAGGCCTATGAAACTCCCGATAACCGTACTTATCTGCCTGGTTCTGGTAATTCCCCGGCTGGCCAGTGCTCAGGTGCAAATTCGGGTTCAGGAGTCGGGCCTTATCCCGTCAGCCCAGCAACTTGACCTAAATCGGCAGTATGGGCTGGCGTATGAAAACCGCGACGATCTGAGCACTCGGTCGCGGATATTTCAGAAGGCGCAGGCCGACTTTTGGGGTGAACTGAACCGGTTTTTGTACAAGCACGATTACCGGCCCGCCCAATCGGTAGTAGTACGCGTTACCGAATATTTCCAGGCTAATGGCCAGGCCGACTATGTGTTTCTTCAATTCATCATGGAAAAAGACACCGCCCTGCCCAATCAGGGGCGGGCGGTGGCCTTGATGCAGGAATTTTACGACAAACACCGGCTATCCGTTAACTCGTCGCTGATAAGTACTCCGTTTCGGGTAGAGCATTCGGTGCTTTTTGGGCAGTTTAATACCGAACCCCGCCGACCCCTGCACGGCCCCGGCATTATCAGCGATCTGGAAACGGCCCGCCGTACTATTCGCCCCGATACCGTACGCGAACTGGATTTTAGGCGGCTGGAACTGAAAACGGTACCCGATGTGGTGTATCGGTTTGCCCAGGTAGAACACATTGACCTAAGTGGCAATGACCTGACTCAACTCCCGGCTGCGGTAACGGCTCTGCCTAAACTGGCCCGATTGGGCCTGATGAACAACAAACTTACCAACGATAGCCTGTTTTTTACCCGCAATCGCCACCTAAAAGCCCTTACTTTACAGAAAAACCTGCTGACTACCGTGCCTACATCGGTGCGGCAAAACAGGCGGCTGGAAAGCCTGTGGCTGGGCAATAATGAACTGTCGGGGTTAACTGAGAAATCCCTAAAAGGGCTACGTCGGCTAACCGACCTGAATCTGTACAATGCGACACTGACTGAGCTACCCCGACGCATTGGCAAACTCAGGCGGTTGCAGGTGCTGGATGTCTATTACAATACCCTGACAACCCTACCGAGGCAACTGCGCCGGTTGCGCCGGTTAACCCAGTTAGCTGTATCGAATAACCAGCTTAAAGCCTTACCCGAATCGCTGGGGCGACTGCGTCGGTTAACGGACTTATACGCGCACCACAACCAACTGGGCGCGTTGCCCACGGCACTGGGAAAGTTACAACACTTGCGAGTGCTTGATTTGGGGTATAATTGGTTCAGTGCTGTTCCTGTCGTGATTAGCCAACTGTTTGCACTGGAAGAATTAGACCTCAGCAATAACAATGTGCAGGATGTGCCAGCCCAACTTAGTCAGCTACGTGGCTTGAAAAAACTCTATCTGCGTCAGAACCCCTTCATCCGCGATGCGGCCCATACCACCGCCAACGCCTACCTCATCGACCAACTCGAAGCCAACCAAACGGAGGTGTTTCATTAGCCGCGCAGTATCAAGGCAGGGTTATGGTAAACTCGGTGCCTTGTCCGGCTTCGCTCGTTACGGTCAGCATGCCGCCATGCCCTTTGGTAATGATGTCGTAACTTAGGGAGAGGCCCAACCCGGTGCCGATGCCCGTGGGTTTGGTGGTGAAAAACGGCTGGAAAATTTTGGCCTGCACCGCATCAGGAATCCCCGTGCCATTGTCGCTCACGGTAATAATGACCCGCTTGGCCGACTCGTCTGACCGCCCGCAGCCCGTTTTGGTGGTAACCGTAACCGCAGGTTGGTAGGTATGAATAGCCTGACTGCGCAGCATGGTTTGTTTCTCCTGCACGGCGTAAAACGCATTGTTGATCAGGTTGAGCAACACCCGGCCAACCTCCTGCTGCACCACTTCGGGCTGGGGCAGGTCAGGATCGAACTGGGTGACTAGCTGGCAGTTGAAATCTTTGTCTTTAGCCCGCAAGCCGTGGTAAGCCAGTCGCAGGTACTCATCGCAGAGGGCGTTGATGTCGGTGGGCTGGCGTTGACCCGTGCTAC
>JBBQUC010000225.1:0-6748 GCA_038212815.1 Cytophagales bacterium | reverse complement strand
GGGCATTGCCCCCTCGCAGTTGGCGCTGGCGTGGTTACTGGCGCAGGGCGAGAATATAGTGCCTATTGTTGGTACCAAACGCCGCACGTATCTGCACGAAAATCTGGGTGCGCTGGACATTGCACTTAGCCCACAGGATTTAGCCGACATTGAGGAAGTCTCTCCCAAAGAGGCCGTTGCCGGGACACGCTACCCAGAGGCCATGATGCGACTAGTGAATGGGTAAGATGGCGAAAAGGGCGAGTGGCGAAGAGTGAATAGTAGCTGCCACTCACCCTTCACTAGCGTCCTCCCAGTGCAATCAGATACCCGATTGACCCTTGCAGTTGGATAACATCGGACGATTTGAATTCTCTGGCTGTGCCTAAACCCCATAAAGCGCGAGCCTCTACGGTAAACTTACCCGGCCCGGCTGGGATGGCTACACCAATACCGCCAGAAGCACCGTACCCAAAGCGGTCCTTAAACTCAGTGGAAGTGAGGTCTTGCTCGGCAGTTTGACCGGCTACTGTAAGGCTGATCTTTTGACTCAGCACGTACTGGGCGTAGGGACCAACCGTTATAAAAAAGCGGGTAGCACCAGGGTCGCCAAATGAAATCTTGGCTAATAACGGCACATCGATGCTTGTCTGGATGGCTTTAGCTGAAACAGCTCCAATCTGACTGCTTGTTGTGCTGCCACTTACCCCCAGTCGATTGTAGATGAATTCGGGCTGGAAGGATACTGTACCACCACCTGTATTAAGTACTAAACCACCGTGACCCAACAAATCGACCTGGTAGCTACCCGCTGGTCGGTTACGGATGTAAGCGAGGTAGTTGATACCCCCCCGAACACCAATCTGAAAACCTTCCCCATCGGCCGTTACGGTGGGTCTATTTGGGCGGTAGTCGCCTACACTACCCCGGCTCGACATAGACTGTCCTGATAAGGATTGCCCCGTCATAGATTGGGTTGACCGGGTCGGCTGCTGGCTCCGCTGATTTGGCTGAGTAGTAGCCGGGCGGGTGGTGTTGTGCATCTGGTCGTATATGTCCTGCTGCCGGTTACCAGTTGTCGAGCTGCCCTGTCCTGTTCCTGCCCCCGTCCGCGACGGTTGGGTGTTAGCGGGCGTATCAGTACCAGTGCGACTTGGCTGGGTGGTGTACGTCGTGGTCGTAACGGCAGCGGGCGCACTGGCTTTTGCGGCTGCACCTGCCTGAATCGCTTCAGCCGACGGCTGCACTACCGACGATCTGACGGGCGTTTTTTTAACGGTTTTTTTTGTCTGTGCCGATACATTAATCGAGAGCGTCAATAAGCTCAGCAGGACTAGCGAAACAGGAGCATTATGTGCATTCATAATCTGTTGATTTTATAATGAATAGGCAAAGGTGGCGAATAAAGATATTTTTTCCGAAAGGCGGTTGAGTAAACGGACAGTATGGATGAGTGAACGGTTGTAAACGGGAACAACTCAGGGGGAAAAGTGATTACTATAGGATAACGAACAACTGCCTGCTGACTGGTAACGATTGGTGGATGGTGATGGTATTGGAAAGCGCGTATGACAACGAATCAGTCAAAAATAGCCCTCATTACGGGTGCCAATAAAGGCATCGGTTACGAAATGGCCCGTCAACTTTGTGAGCGCGGGTTTGCCGTATTTATGGCTGCCCGTGATCGGCACCGGGGTAAAGAAGCCAGTGAGAGCCTGTGCGCTCAGGGGTATGAAGCCATCTTTATCGAACTCGATGTTACTGATCCAGTCAGTATCAAAAATGCCTGTGGCACCTTCTCCCAAAAAGCGGATCATTTAGACGTGCTGATTAACAACGCAGCGATGCTCGAACAGGCTGGGCATGACATTCTGAAACTGAACGCCGAAGCCATGGAGCGGACGTTTAAAACAAACGTGTATGGCCCCCTGTTAGTAACTCAGGATTTTGTACCGTTTCTGGAGAAAGCCCCCACTGGTGGGCGAGTTATTAACGTATCCAGTGGGGTAGGGGCACTGCACAGCATGGGTACCTACGCCCCGGCCTATAGCATCTCTAAAACGGCTCTGAACGCCCTGACCCGACAGTTTGCTGCCTGTTTGCGCGACAAAAACATTGCCGTAAACTCGGTTGATCCTGGCTGGGTACAGACCGATATGGGTGGCCCACACGGCCCGCGCACCGTTGAACAGGGAGCCGAAACCCCTATTTGGCTGGCTACCGAAGCCCCACAAAC
Source organism: Cytophagales bacterium (assembly GCA_038212815.1). Classification (GTDB taxonomy): domain Bacteria; phylum Bacteroidota; class Bacteroidia; order Cytophagales; family Spirosomataceae; genus JBBQUC01. The sequence goes on along the minus strand of JBBQUC010000225.1, from coordinate 4,533 downwards.
TGAAACAGGTAAATTCTGGCACGACAAACGGGAAACTGGCTGGTAAATGAAACACGCAGAACCGAAGCCTTCGGGTAGTATAACCAAAACGGTGGTGGTGGGACTACTGATTCTGTTTGCCTTTACGTTGCTGGTGGGGGCTTTATCGGCCTGGTTTCCCTGATGCAGGTAGATTCGGGGGGTAGGTGACTTCCTTGTCAAAACGCATGGCCGCATGACCTACCAGGATATACTTGTCGATCAGACCGACGCAATTACCACCATTACCCTAAATCGCCCCTCTGCTCTGAATGCGCTCAGCCCCAATCTGATGCGTGAGTTGAAAGAGGCTCTACAGGCTGTTTCAGTCGATACTACCTGCCAGGTGTTGATTGTGAAGGGAGCAGGCCGGGCGTTCTCTGCGGGGGTTGACCTTAGAGCATTGAATGAGGGCATTCAGGGCGGGCAGTTCAAAGCAGATGATATTCTGATCGACGGCAATGCTATTGCTCAGCTGCTTCACACTATGCCGCAACCTGCCATTGCGGTAGTGCATGGCCATTGCTATACCGGAGCTACCGAGCTAATGATGTTTTTCGACTTAGTGGTGGCCGCCGACGATGCCAAAATTGGCGATACTCACGCTAAATGGGGGATTCTGCCCAAGTGGGGGATGACCCAGCGGCTGCCGCGTTTAGTGGGCGTGCTGAAGGCTAAAGAACTCTCCTTCACCACTCAGCCCATAACAGGCCGTGAGGCTGAACGCATTGGCTTAGTGAATCGGGCAGTACCCCTGGCCGAGTTAGACCAGACCGTGCAGGCTATGGCACAGCAGATACTGGCTAATAGTGCTCAGACCATTGCCGCCATGAAACACCTCTACAACGAAGGCATGAACACTACCCTGGCCGAGGGTCTTGCCCTTGAATCGGACTTCCTGACCGACATCACCGACCGCGCCGAGTTTTTGCGTAACTTCGAGCAGAACAAGAGGTAGTACCAAATTTTACAGAGAAGTAATGGTCACATTGGAAATCGAAGTAGGAGATGAATTAATCGAAACAGTTGGGGCCGAACGCCTGAGGAAATCAGTTCAGCACTTTGTCGAACAACTTGAGTTAAAGTTTATCGCTCAGGAACTGAGCGATGACATGGACCGACTAAGCCTTGAGGATAATCCTGTTTGGCAGCAGGCACGGAAAGCAGCCTGGGACGAATGGCAGCAAAGCCACGAGTCGAACTAATGGAGTTTGTTCTGGATGCTAATATTCTGATGGCTATGCTTATCAGCGGTAAGGCCCAATACTTACGCTTAGTCCGTGAAAGAACATTCTTTATTCCTGAGTTCCTCTTTGTGGAATTAGCTAAATATCAGGTTGACATTGTGCGTACTAGTCGTTTAAGCGGCTCAGAATGGACGATATATGCCACTTCTTTATTTATGCAACTGCGGTGTATTCCCCGCTGTTGTATCGCACCAGAAAATTTTAATAAAGCCAGTAACTGGCTTGTCGATATCGACCCTAAAGACACTGATTACCTGGCTTTGTCGCTTCAGCTTGACATCCCTTTATTGACTCGGGATCGTCCATTATGGCAGGGAGTTCGTAAGAAAGGGTATCAACAAATCATTCTTTTCAATGAGTTTTTAACAGGTATTTAAAGACCCAACCACATTATGTCCTATAAACTCCCCGCTGATAAAGCCAATAATTATTCGCCTGACATCATTGCTCAGCGGCAGGCGTTTATAACCGCGCAAACGGGGAAGTCCTTACAGCACCTAGCCCATTACTCCCTCGACCCGGCGGTGCTGCCGGGCAATATCGAGAACTTTGTGGGGGTAGCCCAGGTGCCTATTGGCCTGGCTGGGCCGCTGCTGGTCAATGGCGAGCACGCTCAGGGGGCGTTTTATATTCCGATGGCGACCACTGAAGGCACCCTGGTCGCCAGCTATAACCGGGGCATGAAACTGACCCGCGAGGCCGGGGGCATTACCACCACCATTCTGGACGATGCCATGCAACGCGCTCCGCTGTTTGTGTTTCAGGATGCCCGCCACGCCCGGCAATTTGGCGAGTGGGTAACGGCGCATTTTGCCGACCTGAAAGCCAAAGCCGAAGAAGCTACCAGCGTGGGTAAACTGACCAACATTGAGCAACACGCAGCGGGCAAACTCCGCTGGCTGCGGTTTAACTTTACCACGGGCGATGCTGCCGGACAAAACATGGTGACCAAAGCCACCCACCGGGCCTGCTACTGGCTACTTGACCAGGGCATTGCCGGTCTGGAGCATTTCTCGATGGCCGCTAACCTGGATACCGATAAAAAGCACTCGCACCTGAATACGCTGCACACGCGGGGCAAGCGTGTAGTGGCCGAGATTACCCTGCCGAATGCCCTGCTCGAACGGGTCATGCACGTGTCGGCGAAGGCACTGTTTAAGCAGCGGCAACTCTCCAACATGGGGGCCATGCTCTCAAACGCGGTGAACAACGGAGCGCATTTTGCCAATGGCCTCACGGCTATGTTTATTGCCACCGGGCAGGATGTAGCCAATGTTGCCGAATCGTCGGCGGGGCTGGTGCATGGTGAACTGCGCGACAACGGCGATTACTACCTGTCCATAACCATTCCCTCGCTCATTGTGGCTACCTACGGCGGGGGTACGGGCCTGCCCACGCAACGCGAATGCTTAGAACTGCTGGGCTGCTATGGCACGGGCCACGTACAGAAACTAGCCGAAATTATGGCTGCTGTGGTGCTGTGTGGTGAGCTATCGCTTGGCTCAGCCATTGTGGCCAATGAGTGGGTCAGTAGCCACGAGCAGTATGGAAGAAATAGATAAAGAGAGAATGAGTGAAAGAGCGAAAAAAATAGGCATCACTACCGGCGCGGAGTACATCGAAAGCCTGCGCGGACGGAAACTAACCGTTTACCTGTTTGGTGAGCAGGTAGATGAGATTGTCGATCACCCCATGATTCGGCCATCCATCAACGCCGTAGCCCGCACCTTCGAGCTGGCCATCGAAGACCCGGAAGTAGGCACGGCTCTGTCGCCGTTTACGGGTGAGCGGGTGAACCGATTTCTGCACATTGCACAGTCGGTAGAAGACGTGGTGGCGCAGAACACAATGCAGCGCCGGCTGGGGCAACTGACGGGCACCTGTTTCCAGCGTTGCGTAGGTATGGATGCGTTCAACGCCTTGTTCTCTACCACCTTCGAGATTGACGGGCAACATAACACGACCTACCACAGCCGGTTTCGGGCCTTCATTGCCGATATGCAGCGGCACGGTTACGTGATTGGCGGAGCCATGACCGACGTAAAAGGCGACCGTAGCCTGGCGCCGCACCAGCAGGCCGACCCCGATTTGTTTGTTCACGTTACCCGCCGAACCGCTGAGGGGGTGTATATCACCGGGGCTAAAGCGCACCAGACGGGCTGTCTCAACTCACACTACCTGCTTATTATGCCCACCATGCGCCTGACCGAAGCCGACCGCGACTGGGCCATCGTGGGTGCCGTACCCGTCGATGCCGCAGGGATTACGTACATCTACGGGCGACAGTCGTGCGATACGCGGAGTATGGAAGGCGGCCGCATCGACGTGGGTAACGCGCAGTATGGCGGGCAAGAAGCCATGGTGATTCTGGAAGATGTGTTCATTCCGAACCACCTGATTTTTATGGATGGCGAGTACAGTTTTGCCAGTATGCTGGTAGAGCGGTTTACGTGCTACCACCGCCGAAGTTACGTCTGCAAAAGTGGGGTGGGCGATGTGCTGATTGGCGCAGCCGCCACCATTGCCGAGTATAACGGAGCCGACAAAGCCTCGCACATTAAAGACAAGCTGGTGGAGATGACCCACCTGAACGAAACTATTTACGCCACGGGCATGGCGGCCTCGTATCAGGCTAAACCCACCGCATCGGGTGCTTACCTCGCCGACGAGATGCTGGCGAATGTCTGCAAGCACCATGTCACCAAAATACCCTATGAAATTGCCCGGCTGGCGCAGGATTTGGCCGGGGGCTTAGTGGCTACCTTACCGTCGGAGCAGGATTTTCGGTCGGAGGCAGTCGGGCCACTGCTCGAAAAATACCTGAAAGGCCGCGCCGATGTACCTACTGAAGCCCGGATACGGATTCTGCGCCTGATCGAAAACATGACCCTGGGCCGCAACGCCGTTGGCTACCTCACCGAGAGTATGCACGGGGCCGGCAGCCCGCAAGCCCAGCGCATCCAGATTGCCCGGCAATCGCAACTGGAATTTAAGAAAGCGTTGGCGAAAGCATTGGCGGGAGTGGTGCAGGGATGAGGTTGTTCCCTATTACGCACAACAGTCAACAAGAAGAAACATGATACACCATTGACGGGTTATATCAGGTATTAGTTGCTTGTCTCAGTAGCTAGTGCGGCACATAGTATCCGCAGGTATCATGCGTATCATATCCGGCTTTCGCGATTATTACGACTACATTGCCAATCAGAACATTGACAATAAGATTGTGTATAGGCGGCATTGCCAGGAGTATAAAGATGGGGGTAGT
>JBBQUC010000224.1:0-6765 GCA_038212815.1 Cytophagales bacterium | reverse complement strand
GGATTTTCAACAAAGAGTTGCAGGCCCGCATGTTCAGTTTACTGGGCTTCACCGATGAGGAGGCCAAAGCACAGTTCGGTTTTCTGATGGATGCCTTCGAGTTTGGTGCCCCTCCCCACGGAGGCATCGCCTTCGGCTTTGACCGGCTGTGTTCCCTGTTCGGTGGAGCCGACTCCATCCGAGACTTTATTGCCTTCCCCAAAAACAATTCGGGCCGCGATGTGATGATCGACTCGCCCTCCCCTATTTCGCCGAAACAGTTAGATGAACTCTGTATTCGTACGATAAATAAATAAACGGAAGAAAAAACGAACATACCTTTCAATAAAGGCGGAAACTACGTAGTTTCCGCCTTTATTTATTCACAGTCAACCCATTAATTTTCCACCCTATGTTTCTTTTTACTGTACTTACAAAACCATTAAAAGTAAGTGGTGTTCGCTATGCAGGTCTGTTCATCGTGGGCCTGCTGTTCTCCGTTGCTACCCTCGCCCAACAACCAACCCCCATCCCCCGGCGGGTCGAGCCTACCCTGACCCCGCAACAGCAGGCATACCAAGGTTACCTCAACACAACCTTCGGCACCCTATTGCAGGCACCCACTACCCCACTGCCCAGCGGCACCCTGCCCATCGACGACCCTGAAAAACGGCTCCTCTTTGAACGCCTGCGCACCATGGACCCCGCTACGCTCATCGTACCCCTCGATAAACTCGAAGCAGCCCGGCAGCAGGTACAGGCCAAGATCAAGAGCGGTGGGCCATCCTCCAGTTTGCCCTCGCCCGTGACCTGGAACGAGCGCGGCCCCAACAACATTGGGGGCCGTACCCGCGCGTTGCTCTTCGACCCCAACGATGCTACCAAAAAGAAAGTCTGGGCCGGGGCCATCGATGGCGGGCTGTGGTATAATACCGACATTACCAATGCCAACTCGACCTGGCAAAAGGTGAATGATTTCTGGGATAACCTGGCCATATCCTGCCTCGTCTCCGACCCGTCGAACACCAGCGTCATTTATGCAGGCACGGGCGAGGGCTGGTTCAATGGCGATGCCGTGCAGGGCGGGGGTATCTGGAAAACTACCGATGCCGGAGCCACCTGGAACCGCCTGACCAGCACCATTCCTGTCTTTAGTAGCCCCACCATCATGGAGCAGGCTTTTCAGACGGTGCAGCGGATGGTTGTCAACAGCAGCGGAGAAGTCTTTGCCGCTACCAAACGCGGAGTACTGAAATCAACCAATGGAGGCAGCACCTGGACTTTTGTACTCGACCCTTCGCAAACCATTGGCACAACCAACGCGGCTGCCGACTATGTGTCGGATCTGGAAATAGGCACCGACGGGATTCTATGGGCTGGGTTTGGTCATTTTACCGAATCGGGATCCCGCATTTACAAAGCCACAACAACAGCCGCAACCAGTTGGACTCTGCTGTATAGCAACAGCAGTGGCCTGCGTACTGAACTGGCTCTCGACCCATCCAGCAGTGGCAATACGCAAGTGGTGTATGCTATGCTCTGCCCAAACCCGACAACGGGTACGGGTATCAGTATCCGCTCGGCCGATGGCGGGGCTACCTGGGTTACCAAGACTGTGCCAAGTACTAACTTTACGGGGCAGCTCTGGTACGACCTGGGGCTGAAAGTACACCCCACTAATCCTGATGTGGTGTATGCCGGGGCGCAGTCGTGGAGCCGCTCGACGAATGGAGCGGCCACTGCGCCCTGGGCGTTTCAGGATGCGTATTATGGGCAGATGCACCCCGATCAGCATTTTCTGGTGTTCCGCCCCGGCTTCCCCAATGAGGTCATTATTGGCAATGATGGCGGCATTTATTACTCGCCCAATTTTGGCGATATAACCGTGACCAGCCCCACCTTCTCTTCGCGGAATAAGGGCTACAACGTAACCCAACTTTATTCCATCGCCCAGAAAAACGTAGCCAACGACAATTTTCTGGTGGGGGGTGCCCAGGATAACGGCACCAACTATACCAACACGGCCATTGGGTCCACCGGGGCGGGCACATCATTACGAGGGGGCGATGGCATGTTCTGCTTCATCGACCAGGACAACCCCAATGTGGTTATAGCCTCGTATCAGTACAACCAGTTTGGCTTATATAACGGGTCAGGTGGGTATGTGCGGGAGCTAACCAGCGTGAGTGGCTCCTTCATTGATCCCTCCGACTATGATTCGCCCAACAACATTCTGTACACCCAGCGCACCTACAGCAGCGGCATCGTTACCCTCGATCGCATTACGGGCGTAGGCTCGACCAACACGGCGGGCACCGTTGTGGCCACTATTGCTGCCCTGGGCAACCCACCTTCCGTTATCCGGGCGGGCCTAAACAGCACCACCGTGTTTTTAGGGGGTTATAACGGCACCCTTTTCAAACTGACCAGCGTGGATGCCACCCCCGTGGTTACCCAAATTGATAACGGCTTGTTGCCCGGCGGTACCATTACCAGCATTGAACTGGGCGGGTCAGAGAGTGTGATTATTGTTACCCTCAGCAACTACAACACCAAATCGGTCTGGTACACAGCCGACGGTGGCACCACCTGGATCAGCAAAGATGAGTCCACGCATGGTCTGCCCGATATTCCGGTGCGCTGGTCCATAACCAATCCCGCGAACCGCAAGCAGGTACTGCTGGCTACCGAATTGGGGGTCTGGTACACCAACGACATTAGTGCAGCCAACCCTGGCTGGTCGGTAGCCAACACCAACCTGGCCAATGTGCGCTGCGACATGCTGCGCTACCGCTCTGTGGATGGCCTGGTGGCAGTGGGTACGCACGGGCGCGGCATGTTTACCACCGACTTCTTCTCCGGTACTATAGCAACCAATATTGAACTAGCTGATGTAACGGGGCCGGTATGCCGGAGTTCGACCGTCAATGTCAGCTTTTCGACCACCGGCACCTTTGCCGCCGGCAATACCTTTACGGTACAGTTTTCTGATGCTACCGGCGGTTTCACCTCGCCCGTTGTGAGCAATACCGTAACCCCCTATGCGCCTAATACCGTTACTGTACCCAACTCGCTCACAGCAGCAGGCAGCTATCGCCTGCGAGTTGTCTCGTCTAATCCGGTAGTAGCCAGCACAGGCAGCAATACCTTCGCTATTGGCAATGGCAATCTGCCCTTTAGCGCCGGTATGCCAACGCTCACCGCATCGGGAGCCACGAGTTTCCTGCTCACCTCGGCGGTGCAACAACCAGGCATTACCCATGCGGTGCTGGTCAATACGGGTAACCCGGCCCCTACCCCGGCACAAATTAAACTGGGCCAGAACAACACCGGCTCGGCCGCTTTCCGGGCCGTGCATCTGACCGAGCCAGCCGCCAATATGGCCTTTACCAGCAACATCAGTGGGCTACAACCCGGCACCAGCTACACGGCTTACTTCACCAACGAAGACCCGGGCAGTGGTTGTCTCTTGGCTCCGGCCATCAGTATTGGTGTGTCCACAACCGGCACCTCGCAAACCTATTGTACGCCCACGTATATCAACGGCTGCTCGGCCACCACCCCCCGTTTGGGTATCGATCAGGTTACGCTGACGAATACTACCCTCAATAATGTTGGCTCTGGCTGCTCAAACAACAGCTATGGCAATTTTACAGGCAGCGTTCATGCTGTATTGGCAGGCACTACTTATCCCGTTACAATAGGTCTGATTGTGGATGGTGGCTCCTATTACCAACAGCATATCGCTATCTGGATTGATGCCAACCGGGATGGCGTGTTCAGCAATACGGCTGATGAATTACTGTACCAAACTCAATCAGGCCAAACACTCAGCAATTTCATGTTCGGCAACCTGACCATACCCGCTTCACTCTCGGCAGGCACAGTGCAGATGCGGGTTCGTACCCAATACTTTGGTCATGGTATCGTAGCCAACCCCTGCGTCAGCTATAGCTATGGCGAAGCCGAAGACTATACACTGGAGGTGGGCGGTACGCCCGGTGGCCTTAAAGCCGACCTAAGCCTGGCCATGAGCCTGGATAAACGGCTCGTTGACGTAAACCAGCCCGTTACCTACAAGCTCAACCTGGCCAATGCAGGCACCAATCCCGCCGAGTCTATTGTTGTTGGGGCCAGGCTTCCCGCTAACCTTACCTATGGGAGCGGCACCGGTCTCAGCTACAATTATGGGCTGCTTACCGGTACGGTCAATCAACTGGCCGTGGGCACAACCACGTCGCTTACGTTTACTGCCCAGCCCACTCAACCCGGCGTGTACTATACATCAGCTCAGATCATTAGCTCCTCCCTGCCCGACCCTGACTCGCAGACTAATTCTGGCACCGGCGATGGGCAGGACGATACTGCTACCGCCGATTTCCGTACCCCTACCGGCAACACTCGGTATGAGTCGCCCAATCCGCAACAAACACCCCTGCCCCCCGTGCAGCCCAACCAGCCCACCCCCGACCCTGCCAAAGCTGACCTTAGCCTGGCCATGGTTACTAACACCCGAACAGCCTCTGTGGGAGACCCTATTACCTTCACGGCCACAGTGAGTAACCGGGGCGGGCTGGGTGCCGGTAGTATTATTGTACGCGATACCCTGCGCGGACTCACCTTTGTCTCCTCGCCTACCGGGGCTACCATAGTGAGTACCACTGCCGGGTACAGTATTCTGCAAGGCACCGTAGCCTCGGTATCGGCCAATGGCGAGGGAACCCTGATATTTGTAGCCACTCCCCAAACAGGGGGGCACCTGGTCAATGCCGCTGAAATCTGGTCGGTGGGTAGCCCCGGTCCCAACACCCCCCTTGATCCCGACTCGCAACCGGGTAGCTTAACACCCAATACTAATTTTAACGGGCAGGATGACCTGGCCTCGGTCGATTTGCGGATACAGGGAGCGGGCAGTGCGCCAGCCCCTCAATCGCTACCCGCCGAGACGGTCGCAACCGCGCCCCCCTTTACCGTGTGGCTCCTCACCAAACCCTCGCGGGAGTTGAATGTGCAGGTCAACATGGCACAGAAGGGAGCCGTAGGCATTGCGGTGTTGAATCGAAGTAATGAACTCCAGCAACAGTGGCCGCTCAAGGCGGCTAGCACCCATACGCTCAAAGCCAGCCTCAGCAGTCTGCCAGTCGGCGTGTATTACCTGGTGGTAACAGGAGTCAATTATACCTATCGCTACTCCTTCGATATTGACTGACGTTGACTACGAAAAGCCTTCCCTAAAAAATGCCTCATCAGTCAATTGATGAGGCATTTTTTAGGGAAACCGATCAGGCAATCATTCGCGTAAACACGTCGCGTTGAGTCTTCATCGACTGTATTTTGTCGGGGGGGTTTGTATGGCATTCGAGCAGTACCCAACCGGCATAGTTCATCTTCACCAGGTTATCCAGCAGGGCTTGATAGGGATAATCGGTTCGGTCTAGTTCGCGCACGTGGCAGGTGGCCCCGAACCGATCTTTCACTAAGTTAAAATTGTAGGCAAAGCCTTTGCCATTCAGGTCTTGTGGGTTGCAGTTCCAGCAAATGGTGGCATTCGGGTGAGGAGCAAAGTCCATAATCGCTTTTATAGTCGGCAGTTCCTGGGTTTCTTCCCCGTGTACTTCCAGCCGGATTTGCTGCCCTAACTCGGCTCCGTAGCGGGCCAGCTCGTTCAGGGCAGCCCCAATCTGAGCCAGTGTTTGTTCAGTCGGTACTTCTTTGTGCAGGCCATTGGGCTTTACTTTCACCCCCGATCCGCCTACATCGGCACTCAGCCGGATAAACGCTTTTGTGCGGTCGATGGAGGCTGTCAATTGACTCTGATCCACATAATCGAACTGTTGGTTGGTGCCCAGGCCCACCAACTGCACGGGGCCGTCGGCAAACCGGTTTCTCACGGCTGTTCGCTGGGCCGCGTTAAGTTCAGGGGTCACATTATGGACGTGTTCTACGCGCAGTTCAACACCCTGTATGCCGGTATCAGTGCAGTTTTTAATGAGAGTCGGCACGTCCCAGTCTTTACCCCACAGGTAGGTAACAAGCCCCAACTTGATGGTCGATTTTTTATGGGCTGACCAATTGGCCCACGCCGAACCCGACACGACAGACGCGCCCGCCAGTAAAGAGATTTCCCGGAGAAATGTTTTTCTGTCGATCATAGTGCTGGTGACTGAGAGAACTACCCGAACGTAGCGTAAGTTGAAAATTTACTTGTCCATAGAACAAAGTTTTCTCGTTGGTATTGTTACTTACCCCAAAAATTTCTTAACCCTAACCCAGGATGCTGTACAGACGAATGCCCATCGAAATAGAAGCCCCGGAGGGTTTTGGCTATGAAAACATTGATTGCAACCTCTCCGAAAGTTCGTTCACCGACCAGCGACTGGGTGATTTAGGCATCGATCTCAACGACCTGCTTCTGCTCTACGGCGACCACAGAGGCAAGCCTGAACTGCGCGAGTTGATTGCGCAGGAAGGGCAATTTATGCCCGACGAGGTACTCATCACATCGGGGGCGGCCACGGCTTTGTTCATCGTTGCCACCGCGCTTCTGGATAAGAACGATCACGTGGTTATTGCTAAAACCAATTACGCCACCAACATTGAAACGCCGAGGGCCATTGGAGCCGACATTTCGTTTGTAAACCTGACGTTCGAGACCGGTTTCGAGTTGGATATAGCCGAGCTGGACAAGCTGATTACGCCCCAAACAAAGCTGGTTAGTCTAACCTATCCGCACAACCCCACGGGCGTGTTAATCAGCGAGGCTACACTAACCGCCATCATCGACCT
>JBBQUC010000223.1:0-6771 GCA_038212815.1 Cytophagales bacterium | reverse complement strand
TCAGAGCTAAATAGTGTTTTGCAGACAATCCGCATGGTTACCTCCATAAAGGAGGCCGACATATTTACGGGTTTGCTCAGGTCTTGCTGCCGCAGCCGGGTTGTCCAGTCGGCCGCTTCGGTAGCCATTGTTTGGGCCAGGATAGCTAGCTTATGCCGGTGAAAAGCTGGTTGTGCCAGTCGGCGTTGCCTGCGCCAGAAATCACCCTCGCTGGTGAGCAGGCCATTACCGAGCAGAATGCGCAGCACCTGAAAAGCCGGAGCGCGGCCATAGTTTTTGTTGTTCTCCTGCAACACCTGCTTGGCATCTTCGGGCTGAAACAGCACATACTGGTGCCGCCCGCCGAGGCTGATCCGTACTATCCGCGCCTGGTGATGTTTTAATCTATCGAGAGCCGCCAGCGGATCCCGAATAAAAGCAAGGGCATACCCTAGCAGTGGTAAACCCGGCTGCACCGGGACGGCTTGAGGAGCAAGTGTTTCCATTTACTTTATTGCCTTACGACGATATGTGTTTTTATCTATCAGTAAATTCTTCATCGGGTTGAACCGCCCCCCCCCCTGCTGAAAAACACACTTTGCCGAGTCAGGCTGATAAAATGTATTATGGTATATTTTGCTTTCCTGAACAGGATTTCCCCGAATGCCAATCGCAAAATTAGTAGTCAGTTTAAATAGGTTATCGTGTATGGAAATGTACTTCCCAGCAATGTCGGTACCGTCTTTTCGATCTGCTCCTCCGTGCATATCGAAGGCATGGCTGTTTGCATATTCTAATACAACATTGTTTCTCGCTTCATAAGCTGTATAAGGTCGTCCTGTACCCGCAATGGAATGGCGGTTCCAGTTGAAGAGGTTTTTTTCGATTAGGGCCTCTGCATTATCGAGACATATGCCATAGCCTAAACCCTCGCGTTGATTATGATGGATATAATTCTGATAGACTCGATTATTTTTACTGACCGAATCAACTGAGAATAAAAAAATACCGGCATGGCTCCATCCCCAAATTGCGCAGTTTTTAACAGTCGTATTAGAATAACCCGATTGTATGCCCCGCGAGTTAGGGATTGAATAATAGTTGCCAGCCGCATAAAGTGATTTCATCTGCTCAGTCCGGCGCATTGTGTCGGGGCCACATAGGCGCAAGCCTTGAATGCAAACATTCGGGCCAGCCGTAGTCAGTAAAAACGCACTCATTGTGTTGGTAAAAAGTAAGGCTCCTGTATAATTGTTGTAATCGCCCCCGCTTTTTAGCGTAACACCAGCCTGTATCGTCAGCGATGCTCCCCCCGTTAAATCAATAATCGCCCCGGTTTTTACATAAACAATATCGCCCGACCGAGCTACCGCCAACCCGTTTAGTAACTCCACTTTATTGGTAACCACAATCGTTTTTGATTTTTTCAACGGCGGGGCCTGGCTCTCTTTCAGACGAAAAGAAAGCATCATCGAGTAAATTATAATCCAGAACGTATTCATACTTTGCCTGAAAGATAGTATTATTGTTTCAGACAATAACGTCTTCGTATTCTATAGTGGTTCACCCACTACTTGTTTATGTACAAATCACTCACTATTCTACTTCTTGCCCTCAGCCTGACCATTGCACAGGCACAATCGCCTGTTTTGCAGGAAGCTAAGCCTGAAACGGTAGGTGTAAGCAGCGAACGCCTTGCCCGGATCGACCGGGTGTTGCAGCAATACGTCACCGATCAGAAAGAGCCGGGTATGATTGGGTTCATTGCCAGAAACGGCAAAATTGTGTATTACAAAGCCTTCGGGCAGGCCGATGCCGAGATGAAGAAACCGATGGCTCGTGATGCCATTGTTCGCATTGCCTCCCAAACCAAAGCCCTCACCAGCATTGGGGCCATGATTTTGTTTGAAGAGGGTAAGTTTTTGCTCGATGACCCCGTGGCCAAATATATTCCGGCGTTCAAGACCATGACCGTGCTGGATAAATTCAACGAAAAAGATACCACGTACACCACTGTAGCGGCCAAACGGGCCATTACCATCCGGCAGTTGCTCACCCATACATCGGGCATTGGCTACCCCGTTATTGGCTCGAAAGAGATGAACGCCATCTACGCCAAAAACCGGATTCCGAGCGGGATTGGCACTCCCAATGCCAACCTCGGCGAGGCCATGACCCGCCTGGCTGCCCTGCCTCTCTCGCACCAGCCCGGCGAACGCTGGACGTACGGCCTGAGTGTCGATCTGCTGGGGTATCTGGTGGAAGTTTGGTCGGGCCAAACGCTGGACCAGTTTTTACGCGAACGGCTCTTTACGCCCCTGGGAATGAACGACACCTATTTTTATCTGCCCACCGACAAGCAGGCCCGGCTTACCAAACTCTACACCGAAGATGACAAAGGCACCCTGATCCCATCGCCACCTGCTAACAGTCCCGATTTCCCGAAAACAACTGGAACTTATTATTCAGGTGGTGCAGGGGCTTCGTCAACCGCCTATGATTACGCCGTTTTTCTGCAAATGCTGCTGAACGGGGGTGAGTATAACGGCAAGCGCATTCTGAGTCCTGCCACGGTTCGGCTTATCACTGCCAACCAGATTGGCGACCTAAGTTTGGGCGACAATAAATTTGGCCTCGGCTTTTCCATTACCTCAGCGAAGGGTGCGGCAAAAACGCCTGTTTCGGAAGGCTCGTTCGAGTGGGGCGGTATTTTTGGAACTACGTACTGGGCCGATCCCAAAGAAGGGATTGTGGCCCTGATACTAACCCAGAAATTCCCAAATACCAGCGCGGGTGATTTAGCGGATAAGTTTAAAGTGCAGGTGTATCAGGCTCTGACTACCCTGAACAGCACCAAGTGAAGAAAGTTGCCTTCGCGGTTTTATGGCTACTGACTGGGCTACGGGCTTTGGCTACCCCCACCGATACCCTTGCCTTTCGCGGGGTATCGGTGGGGGTAGGCGGGGGGCATGTAGCCCTGTTTGCCGAAGCAATGGCTCCCCTGCGGTATGTAGGTGGGCGGTTTGTCGCACAGGCAGGCTATACCCACAGGCGTATATCTGGCAGGCAAACAGACTGGTCGCTGGCCTATTATACGGATGGTTTCCCGGAAAGCCGGGCGGTTACGTCGGGCGAGAAACTGACGCAGCAGGGGTATGAGTTGAGTTATGCCACGCTGTTCCGGATGTCTAATCGGCAGCAGCGGCTGGGGCTGCGGGTGGGGCCATCGGCCTTGTTATTAGTCAACACCAAAACCTACCCTTTTTTGCCTTACAACCGCGATTTAGACTTGCCAATTGAACTCTGGGCGCGGATGGGGCCGATACTGCGGGCCGATTATCGGTTGCATACCCGGCTAGTGGCACATGTAACAGTTTTTGTACCCCTGCTGAGCCTATATGGCAGCCCAAGTCAATTTGTAGAGGGCGTAGGTAAGTCCGATCAGCCCCGCTCCACGGGTTGGGTCGGCGATTATTTGTTGGTTAGCAGTCTGAAAAAACAGCCTGGTGGTCGAATCCAGACTGCGATCGACCTGCTGAGTCGGCAGCAACAAACCAGGCGGGGTTATACTAAACTGACTGCCCAATTGCGTTATGCCTGGGAGTACTATTCGGTCCGTAAATACTTAAACCGGCAAACCGGCGCGGGCATACTCTCGCTGCATGTATGGGTAAATATCTGAGTGTGCTGCTCGTATTGCTCTTAACCGGCTGTGAACGGCTCCTAATAGCTCCCCGCCCCCCGGCCACGTCGGTTAGCACGTTTACCACCGTTTGGCAAACCCTCAACAATCAATACCCTTTTTTTGAGTTGAAAGGTGTTGACTGGAAAGCGGTGTATAATCAGTACCGCCCTCAAGTTACGGGCGATGCCTCTGACCAGACCCTGGCCCAGACCCTGGCCGACATGCTGCGGCAATTGCGCGATGGCCACGTTAAACTGCTAACACCCGGCACAGAATACAGTTACGACTGGGCTAGAAATGTTCTGCCTAATTTTACCCCTACAACCGTTGCCAAGTACTTTAATGGTCAGTTTCTTCAATCAGGAAAGCCACTTTTTCACGCGCTGATTGCGCCCGACGTAGCCTATATCTATTGCCCTAATTTCCAGAATCCGGGCCTTACCGATGCGCATCTGACCGACCTGGCCAACACCTATACCAACCGGAGGGTGACAAACGTAATTGTTGATCTGCGCGATAATACGGGGGGGCTATATGCCAATGCTAACCGGCTGATTAGTATGTTAATCAGCCAAAAAACGGTTGTGGGTTATGAACGATACCGCGCCGATACCACTCCTAATCGCTATACTCGCTGGTACTCGCTCAGGGTGTTGCCCCATACCTCGCCGTTTACGGGCAAAATTATAGTGCTGACCAACCGGCGCGTCTTTAGCGCGGCCAACTACGTGGTGGCCGCGCTAAAGGGGCTACCTGGGGTAACCATCATTGGCGATCAGACGGGTGGGGGAGGGGCCAGTATTCATTATACCGAACTGCCCAACGGCTGGCGATTGTCATTTCCGGTCAGTCAGTATGCCAACCGGGCCTATGCCCTGACCGAAGCCGGTGTAATGCCTGACCTGCGGCTCGATCTCCTGCCTGAAGACAATCAGCGCGGTAAAGATACCCTGCTTGAAGCGGCACTCAGCCGACCCCGGTAAGGCGTTAAATTTTCCTAATTCCGGCAGCGGGGCTGCGGCTCTGTCGTTGTTTCTGGGAAAAGAAGTTATTTTTGCACAAACACAGTGTATGGCGAAGAAAAAAGTTGGTGCTTATCCCGGTGGGATGATCCTGTTCAGCCTGACGTTGGCTCTGTTTCTGATTGGGTTTTGTGGCCTATTGGCTATCCAGTCTAAGCGGCTGGTTACGTTTATCCGAGAAAACAATGAGATGCGGGCGTTTTTAGATAAAGACCTCAACCAAACGCAGGTCGATTCGCTCACGCAACTGCTTGCGGCTAAACCCTTCGTGCTGGCTTCAGGTGGACAACCGCAGGTGGTATTTGTCTCGCGGGATGCTGCCGCCAAGCAATTCATTGCCGAAACCAAAGAGGATTTCACCAAGTTTTTGGGCGAGAATCCCCTACGGGATAGCTTCCGCATCAAACTCAAAGAAGATTATTTTGCCGAGGATAAGCTGCAAGTCATCAAGAGCGATCTTGAGCAAATGCCCGGTGTTTTTGAGGTGGTTTATCCCGAAAACATGGTGGATACCATCAACCGTAACATCACCAAGATATACATCGTGATGTCGGCGTTTGCCCTCATTCTGCTCCTGATTATTGTTATTCTGATGAATAACACCATCCGACTGGCCTTGCATTCGCAGCGGTTGCTCATTCGGAGTATGCAGTTGGTAGGAGCCACGAATGGCTTTATTACGCGTCCATTTTTGGGGCGGGGCCTCATGCAGGGGTTACTGGCTGGGGTTATTGCCATTGCCCTGTTGCTGGCCATTCAGCAAATTGCCCTGTATAACTTACCCGAACTGGCGCAGTTTCAGGAACCCGAAAAACTGGCTATCCTCTTTGTGGGTTTACTTGGTTTAGGAATGCTCATTGGTCTGATTAGCACGTTTCAGGCCGTAAGCCGTTATTTAGGCTTGACACTAGATGAGTTGTATTGAGGAAGACAACTAAGTGACTAAAACTAACGAATAACATGGAATCTCCCCGAACGAGTAAACCGGCGGTTAAATCGCCCGTGGCAGCGGCTACAATACCCGCTCCTACCAAAGCCCAGGTCCTTGCAGCCTTGCCTTTTGGGCGGCAAAACTACCTGCTGATGCTAGCAGGCATAGCCGTTATTCTGATTGGCTTCTTTGTGATGAGCCTAGACAAAACAGAATTCGGTTTTGGTGCGCTTGGCCTGACCGTTGGCCCTCTCATTGTGATTAGCGGCTTTATTATCGAATTTTTCGCAATACTGAGAAAATGAGTGCAAGGGTGCCGCGACAGCCACGTTCAACGCCCGTCGCGGCACTTTTTGCTTTTTAACCTTCCCACCCAACCTTTTTCTGCCTAATGGAATTAATTCACGCCATTGCCCTGGCTATTATTGAGGGGCTAACCGAGTTTTTGCCGGTATCCTCAACTGGCCACATGATTATTTACTCGTCACTGACGGGGATTGCCAGCCGGGAGTTCACCAAATTATACACCGTCGATATTCAGTTTGGCTGCATCCTGTCGGTGTTGGTATTGTATAGTCGCCGGTTTTTGCAGACAGCTGAGTTTTATATGAAACTGTTTGTCGCCTTTCTGCCAGCCGCCGTTATTGGGTTTCTGCTGAACGATTTCATCGACTCGCTACTCGAAAACGTAGTAGTGGTAGCCATTATGCTGGTGCTGGGGGGCGTAGTGCTGCTATTTATCGACCGTATTGTGAACAAGCAGCCTAAAGATGGTGAAGTGAGCTATCCCGAAGCCCTGAAAATTGGGTTTTTCCAGTGTATTGCCATGGTGCCGGGTGTATCGCGGTCGGCAGCTACCATCATTGGGGGCATGTTTCAGGGGCTGTCCCGGCAGCAGGCAGCCGAGTTTTCGTTTTTCCTGGCCGTACCCACAATGGCGGCAGCATCGGGCTATAAACTCCTGAAAACGTATAAAATGCTCCAACCCGCCGATTACCACACGCTGCTCATTGGCAATGCCATAGCGTTTGTGGTTGGGTTGCTGGCCATCCGTGCCTTTGTCGGATACCTTACCCGCCACGGGTTCAAAGTATTTGGGTATTACCGGATTGCCGTTGGCCTGCTTATTCTGGCCCGGGTTGCTGCCGGGGTAA
>JBBQUC010000222.1:0-6801 GCA_038212815.1 Cytophagales bacterium | reverse complement strand
CCACCGCCAACCTCGGTGCCGTTGATCACCATGTCGTAGGCATTAGCCCGCACAACTCCGGGATTGGTGTCTAAAAGGGCAATGTCTTCAGGCTTGGGCGAGGTAAAGGGGTGGTGCATCGCAAACCAGCGGCCTCCGTCGGGGTGCTCATCATCTTCGCCATATTCCAGCAGGGGGAAATCCAGTACCCATAGCACTTTATAGTCGTCGGGTTTACGCAGCCCCAGGCGCGTGCCCATTTCGAGCCGGAGTTCGCTAAGCTGCTTGCGCGTCCTGTCGGCATCGCCCGCCAGGATGAGCATCAGGTCGCCGGGGTTGGCGCCAAGTCTAGCTGCCCAGACAGCCAAATCGTCGGGAGTATAAAACTTATCGACTGACGATTTTACGCTGCCTGGTCCGCCGTCGCCGTCTGGGTTGACACGGGCATAAATCATGCTTTTCGCGCCAATTTGGGGGCGTTTTAGCCATTCGGTCAGTTCATCTAACTGCTTGCGGGTATAGTCGGCGGCACCCGGCACGGTAATCCCTACGATTAGTTCAGCGGCATCGAATACGGGGAAGCCTTTGCCTTTGGCGAGGTCGGTCAACTCCACAAACTCCATTCCGAAACGAACATCGGGTTTATCAGAGCCATACAGCCGCATGGCCTCAGCATAAGTCATACGAGGCACTTCGGCGAGGTCGATGCCTTTCACGGTTTTGAACAGGTGGCGCACCAGCCCCTCGAACATCACCAGAATATCTTCCTGCTCCACAAATGACATTTCGCAGTCGATTTGGGTGAACTCCGGCTGGCGGTCGGCGCGGAGGTCTTCATCCCGGAAACACTTCACAATCTGGAAATACCGGTCGAACCCCGATACCATCAGCAATTGCTTAAACGTTTGGGGCGACTGTGGCAGGGCGTAAAACTCGCCGGGGTTCATGCGGCTGGGCACGACAAAATCTCTGGCTCCTTCGGGGGTCGATTTAATCAATACAGGGGTTTCGACCTCGATAAAATCCTGCTCATCCATATACCGGCGCGTGGCCTGGGCCACGCGGTGCCGGAGTTCGAGGTTTCGGCGGAGCGGATTCCGGCGCAGGTCCAGATACCGGTACTTCATCCGAATATCATCGCCCCCGTCGGTTTCGTCTTCAATCTTGAACGGCGGCTGATTGGCCGGGTTGAGCACCGTGAGGGTAGTAGGCCAGATTTCGATCTCGCCAGTGGGGATATTTGGGTTTTTGGCTTTTCGTTCAACCACCTTGCCCGTAGCCTGCACCACAAACTCGCGGCCCAGGGTTCGGGCTATAGTAAAGAGGTCAGGTGATGAAACACCTTCTTCCAGAATGAGTTGGGTGATGCCGTAGCGGTCGCGGAGGTCAATCCACAGTACCCCTCCCTTATCGCGGACGGTCTGCACCCAGCCAGAGAGGGTAACGAGGGTATCAGTATCGGTCAGGCGAAGTTCGCCACAGGTATGTGTACGGAGCATGAATGAGATAAGGTAAAAACTAGTACACGCTGGGTACTAGACATTAACTAGTCAGACAAAGGTAGGCAGATTGCCGGTTGGGTTAACGGTTTGGTGGTTAGTTTTGCCCGATGGAGTATAAAAGTGCGGTTATCTATCAGATTTATCCCCGCTCGTTCTGCGATGCCAACGGCGATGGGATTGGCGATTTGCCCGGAATTAGCAGCAAACTCGACTACCTGGCCGACCTCGGTGTGGATATTCTCTGGCTAAGTCCGATTTTTCAGTCGCCCAACGCTGACAACGGCTACGACATTTCGGACTACGAAGCCATTATGCCCGAATTTGGCACCATGACTGATTTTGAGAACCTGCTGGCGGGTGTGCATCAGCGGGGTATGCGGCTCATTCTGGATTTGGTAGTGAACCACAGTTCTGACGAGCACCGCTGGTTTCGGGAAAGTCGCAAAAGCAAAGACAATCCCTACCGCAATTATTATATCTGGAAAGCCCCCTCCACCGACCCGTCAGGGGCTTTGCCCAACAACTGGCAGTCGTTTTTCTCTGGCCCGGCCTGGGCATTTGACCCACAAACGGGCGAGTACTACCTGCACCTCTTCGCCGAAAAGCAACCCGATCTGAACTGGGAGAACCCCGCCTTGCGGCAGGCTATTTACCGGATGATGCGGTTCTGGCTCGATAAGGGAGTGGACGGGTTTCGGATGGATGTGATCCCGTTTCTGGCCAAAGACCAGACTTTCCCCGATTATCCTGCCGGGCGGTTTGGCGATCTGACCATCCACGCGAACGGCCCGCGTATCCACGAGTTTCTGCACGAGATGCACCAGGAGGTAATGAGCCGCTATACCTGCATCACGGTGGGCGAGGGGTTTGGCGTATCGGCAGCGCAGGCTAATCTGTACGTGGGTCAGGGGCGGCAGGAACTGGATATGATTTATCATTTCGACCATGCCGTTCCCCGCGAAGAAAGCCGGTTTCTGGACCCTGCGCCTGAGTTTACCCTACCCGAATTAAAAGCGATTTTTGCCCGCTGGAACGAAGCCCTCGATGTCGATTCCTGGCAGAATATTTATTTCGGCAACCACGACAACCCCCGAATACTCTCGCGGTTTGGCGACCCCCTGGGGTATCATTACCAGTCGGCCACCCTGTTGGCTACGGTGCTGCTCACCCAGCGCGGCACCCCCAGCCTGTATCAGGGCGACGAACTGGGCATGACCAACTGCCCGTTTGCCAGCATCGACGAGTTTGATGATATTCAGGTGAAAAACGCCTGGCACGCGCTGGGTATGCCTACTGCCTCGTCAGCACAGCAGGCTCGATTTCTGACCAATGCCAACCAGATTGCCCGCGACCATGCCCGTACGCCCATGCCCTGGAGCAATAGCCCCCATGCAGGCTTTGCCACGGAGCCTACCGGCCCATTGTATCGCCCCTGGCTCCTGGTAAACCCTAATTATCCGGTCATCAACGTAGCGCAGCAAACTGCTGATGCGGGTAGCGTACTGAATTTTTACCGGCGGTTGTTGCACTGGCGCAAACAGCAGCCAACCCTGCACTACGGCACCTATCGCGACCTGCTGCCCAACCACCCTACGCTCTGGGTTTTTGAGCGTACCTACGAGAATACCCGCCTGACTACGGCAGCCAACTGGTCGGCCCTGCCCGTTACCTTGCCGGAATCTTACGGATCAGTGCACGTATCCAACTACCCCGAAGCAGGCGAACCACGAACGTTACAACCCTACGAAGCGCGTGTACTACTGGCATAACGGGGAGGGGCAGTGCGAACATTTTAGGCCAGCATGTGCCGGATAGTGATGATGCGGTTGCGGAAAAAGCCGACTGTCTTTTCGCGGAAACGGCTGCCATCGGCACTAATGTCGTAGGCGTGAAGTTGCTCCGATGCGGCTGCATAACGAGCTACCAAATCGGCCCAGAGGGTGCGCTGCTGGCTGTATTGGCTTAGCAAAGCACGGCCCCGGCTTAAGTATTTGTGTTGACGGGGTGTCCAGGTAGGCCGCTCCACAAACGCCAGATTCTGGCCATTCAGCAGAGCGGGCAGGATGTCGGGTGGGGCCGAAGGGAGTAACTGCGAAAGCAGAAACAGACCCAGTTCAACGTCGAGCAACTCGCCCACGCTAAGACCCATTGTGGGTTTGGGCTGGTGGGGTATAAAGGGTAGCACCGGTACAAACGGAGCGGGCTGGGGGCGATAGGCGGTGTTCATAATAGTTGTTGTTTACTGCTTGAGTGCAACAAAATAATGACCCCCAAACCGTAATCTTTTTACGGTCTTCTATATTTGTAAAAAAATAGTCTTATGCCCATCACCCGTTCAGCGTTTCAACGCTACCGTCTGATCGACGAGATCATCAGCCGCTACCCCCGTCAATACTCTAAACAGCGGCTATTCGAGTTGTGTCAGGATAAATGCGGGATTCGCTCCATCTCGTCGCTCGAAAAAGACATCCAACGCCTGCGCGAAGACCACGATGCACCCATTGCCTACTGCAAACGGCGCAACGGCTATTACTACACCGATCCCCAGTTTCGGTTGCTGAAACTGATGCTCACCCCCGATGATATGGAAGCCCTCGACTACGCGCGGGAGGTGCTGGCGGCCACGCAGGGAGCCTCGGTAGCCGATGAGCTGACCAACGCCCTGCAAAAGGTGCGGCAAAGCCTCGATATTATCCGGGAGGTGAAAACCGACGCATCGTCCCGTCGGGTGGTATATGTGGAAGAGAAAGTACTAGGGGGCAACCGGCAATACGTGCCGGTGCTGATTCGGGCCATCAACCAGAACCGGCAGATCACCTTTCACTACACCAAACACGACAGTCCCGAACCCGATGGCAAACTTCGCACCCTGCACCCCATTCTGCTGCGTGAGGTCTGGGATAGCTGGTACGTGATTGGCTACGATGAGAAAACAGGCCGCGAGCGCACCTTCGCCCTCGACCGCATCAGCGACCTCGAACTAACCACCGACCCCTGCGATGTGCCACCGACTGTGCTGACCAGCGTGAGCGAGTTGTTTGAACACATCTACGGCATTACCGACAGCAGCGGCCCGGTGGAAGAGATTATCCTGTCATTTACGCCCTTGCGGGGCCGGTATGTAAAAGCCAAGCCTATCCACCAAACCCAGGAAATTGTAAGCGATACCGACGAAGCCTGCCTGGTGCGCCTGCGGTTGGCCCCCAACCGCGACCTGATGATGCACCTCCGCAGCTACGGTGAAGACGTACGGGTGTTGCAACCCGCCAGCCTGGCCCAGGCTATGCAAGCCTCAGTAGCCGCTACCCTGGCACGATATACCGAGTGAGTAGCAGAAAGGGATTGGCTATCTTTGTCTAATTGGTCACCGAACGAATTCATTAGTTCGCGGAATTAGCCTATTTTCGCTCACCCTTTCTTTCCTCATGTCGCTCAAACTACCCTTTATCGAAGCCGAAGTGATTGACCAGTACCTCTATGACGATAACCCACGCCCGTGGATTATTGGCTTTAGTGGAGGTAAAGACTCGACTATGCTGTTGCAGGTAGTTTGGAATGCGCTGAAAAAAATTCCCTCTGAAACGCGCAACCGACCCATTTATGTTGTCTGTAACGATACGTTAGTCGAGAATCCGAAAGTTGTCTCGTTTATCAACCGCACCCTGGAACGGGTACAGAAAGCGGCTGCCGAGCAAAGTATGCCCATAACCGTTCACAGGACTACGCCCCGGCTTGAAGATACATTTTGGGTAAATTTGCTTGGGCGCGGCTACCCCTCCCCCAACAATACATTCCGGTGGTGTACCGAGCGGCTCAAAATCAACCCGACAACACGTTTTATTCAGGAGAAAATTAGCGAAAAAGGGGAGGCCATTATCTTGCTTGGTACCCGTTCAGAAGAAAGCCAAAGCCGCGCCCGCTCTATGAAACGGCATGAACTGAAGGGTCAGCGGCTTCGTAAGCATCTGCTGCCCAATGCCTTTGTTTATGCACCCTTACACGATATTACAACTAATGAAGTTTGGCAGTATCTGATGCAGGTAGATGCCCCGTGGGGTGGTAAACACAAAGAATTGCAAACACTTTACCGCAATGCTAACGCGGGCGATTGCCCATTAGTGATTGACGAAACTACCCCATCCTGTGGCCAAAGCCGGTTTGGGTGTTGGGTTTGCACCGTTGTGAGCCGCGACAAATCAATGGAGGGGCTAGTGCTGAATGGCGACGACTGGATGGAACCGCTCATGGCATTCCGGGATATGCTGATTGATACCCGAAACGACCGAGCATACCGTGAAATGCGCCGACGGACGGATAGCCCGTTTAAAGAAGACGACCCTGATACGTGGGGGCCTTATACGCCCAAAGCCCGCGCTAAATTTCTGACCATGCTATTGCGGGCGCAGCGCGAGATTCAACAGGCACAAGGAGAAGATATGCAATTGATTTCGCATCAGGAGCTAGTCGCCATTCAGTTGACGTGGTATCGTGATGGGATTTTCAACCTCAAAGTAGCCGATATTTACAATCAAATAAATGAACAACAAATAGATATGAGCAAGCACGAAGAAAAATTTAAGCGTGAAGAGCAGCTACTCCGTGAAGTTTGCGCTGATAACCCAGAAGATTTTGACTTTATTCAAGAATCATTAACATTGCAAAAGAATAAATCATTAATGGTGCGTAAACAAGGATTGAAAAAAGATTTAGATAATCGGCTTGAGCAAGCACTTGCAAAAGAAAGACAGCAAAATAAAAATAATACCTAGTTTTAAAGTGAACCTTGAACCTAATTCCTCACCAGCTTAAGATTCAATAATCAAGATTTACAGAAATGGTAATTAAAAATATACATCTTAAAGATTTTAGGATTTATAAAGGAGATAATTTAATAGACTTGTCCTCAGTTGAGAATAAGAATATCTTCATTATTAGTGGGCGTAATGGTTTTGGTAAAACTACATTTCTTATGTCACTAGTATGGTGCCTGTATGGTCGCCAGATGGGTGACGTGGACGAGTTATACCAAAAAGAAATTTCAGATCAGGGTGGCTATAAAAAATATATAGTAAATAGCTTGAATCGTTACGCTAAATCAAAAAATGTAGAACAGTTTCATGTGTCAGTGACAATTACGGATGCCATTATTCCTGAGTTACCTTGCCAAGAAATAAAAATTCGTAACTGTTTAGGTACGCAATTTGCTCCAACTTGCTTGTGATAGAGACCGACGACATCCCCCAACTCAAAGCCCTGATTTTGGCGCAACAAGAAGAAATTACGGCCCTCAAAGCGGTGATTGCTGACTTGACAGCACGGC
>JBBQUC010000221.1:0-6822 GCA_038212815.1 Cytophagales bacterium | reverse complement strand
TCCATATTTACGCCCGTTTCCTGGTGTCCCTTCGGCTCACGAAGCCGTTTCCAGCCCTCTGTCAAAAAACCCACGCCATAGCCTGTCAACTGTACAAAGGAGGCTCCTACACTCAATAGGCCCACCTTCAGACTATGCTCTTTTCTAGTGGCATCCAGCAGAATCAGTAGGGAAAATAAAGCGAATCCACCCATGCTCACTACGAAGAGAGGGATCGATACAACTGCCCAAACTGGAATTGAGGCTAAGGCCAGCGTAAATAAAGCCGGAAACCAATGTACTGCTTTTAACTCCCTACTATAAAATCGGGAAATATTGATGCGGGCGCGACCAAAAAAACGCAGTTGCCGAAAAATCTGGCCTAAATTTGTCCGCCGTTTATGATAATTAAACTCATCAGGAATCAACTCTGTTTTAAAGCCAGCCTCAATAATGCGAATGGCGAACTCAATATCCTCGCCCATCCGGCTAATTTTATACCCCCCCACGGTTTCCCACACCCGGCGCGATAGGCCCATGTTGAAACTGCGCGGGTGAAACTGCCCCCCCAGATTTTTTTTGCTACCCCGGATACCACCCGTGGTGAAGGGCGAGGTCATGGCATAGCTAATGGCTTTCTGAATAGGTGTAAAATTGGGATGAGCGGCATCGGGGCCACCGTAGGCATCTACAGTCGGCAATGGGCCTGGCCCAGCCATGAGCCGGTCATGTACCGTTTGTAAATAATGGGGGGGCACCAGCGCGTCAGAGTCAAAAATAACAAAATAGTCGCCCGTGGCCCGTTCAAAGCCATAGTTACGGGTGAAGCCCTGCCCAGAGTTGGGTTTAAAAAAATAACGGATGGGAAGTTGGTTCTGATAGGCCTCCACAACCGTATCGGCTTTCAGGGTTGAGCCGTCTTCAATCACCAGCACCTCAAACGCTGTGTAGGTCTGTTGAGTCAAACTATACAGCAGTTCCGCCAATTCGTCAGGGCGATTAAAAACCGGAATGATGATAGAGAAGGTCATCTGCGGGCTAAACAATCTCCTGTAGGCTTTCTTCATTTGCCTGAATAACCTGCTCCACCAACTCGTCTGTCAATGCGGTAGAGATAAACAGGCTCTCGAACTGCGCCGGAGCCAGATAGACTCCCCGCCGGAGCATGGCGTGGAAATACCGGCCAAACTGAACCACATTACAGGTTTTGGCAGAACTGAGATCAGTAACAGGGTGAGTAGTCATGAACTGTGTAAACATAGACCCTACCTGGTTGACGGTATAGTTCAGGCCCAGTTTAGCCGCCGAAGCCCGAAAGCCAGTTGCCAGTCGGCTGCCAAGCCCTTCCAGCCGGTCATAAACAGCGGGGTTATCGTTCAGGTGATGCAATATGGCCAGCCCCGCCGACATGGCAATGGGGTTGCCCGACAGGGTACCTGCCTGATACACCGGCCCGGCGGGCGACACTACATTCATGATCTCGGCCCGGCCTCCATACGCCCCTACGGGCATCCCCCCGCCAATAATCTTGCCCAGGGTAGTCAGGTCGGGGGTGATTCCGAACCGCTGCTGCGCCCCCCCTTTGGCCAGCCGGAAGCCCGTCATTACCTCATCAAAAATCAGCAGAATCCCATTTTTGGTGCAAAGATCACGCAGCCCAGCCAGGTAACCCGGCTCGGGCAGTACACAGCCCATATTGCCAACCACCGGCTCAATAATCAGGGCTGCAATCTGGTTGGGGTTTGCGTCGATGAGCCGCTCAACGGCCTGTAGGTTGTTGTACGGAGCCAGCAGGGTATCGTGAGCCGTTGCCCGCGTCACACCGGGCGAGTCGGGGGTGCCCATCGTCATGGCTCCACTCCCAGCGGCAATCAGAAAGGAATCGCCATGCCCGTGGTAGCACCCTTCAAACTTAATCAGTTTATCGCGACCGGTAAACCCACGAGCTACCCGAATGGCCGACATAGTGGCCTCAGTACCGGAGTTGACCATTCTGACCTTCTCAATGGAAGGCATCATGCTCGCAATGAGTTCGGCCATCTCAACTTCCTTTCGGGTAGGGGCACCGAATGAAAACGAGTGTTGGATAGCCTCACGCACAGCAGCCTCAACTGGCTCGAACCCGTGGCCCAGAATCATAGGCCCCCAGGAGTTAATCAGTTCAATATACCGGTTGCCATCTTCATCAATGATATATGGCCCTCTAGCTGATTTAATAAACAATGGGGTGCCACCCACCGCGCGAAATGCCCGTACCGGCGAGTTCACCCCACCCGGAATCCGCACGTTCGCCCGCTCAAAGAGTTGTTCGCTTGTCGTCATGTATTACTGAGCGATTAAGTGAATAAAGCCTGTCCAGACAGTCGCTCATTCAGTACTAAATAGGCTAGTTAATTTTTACAAACCGCCCTCCCTCATATTTCAGAATGGGCACAATTTGGTTGTCGTTAGATTTGCTATAATCGAAGCCCGATAACACATAGTCGTCGGTACTGGGTTTGAGGGTATTGCGATTGCGCAGTTGGGAGTCGTTTTTGGCCAATGCCCGCCCAAAAAATAGCATCATGTCGTACCCCTGAGCGGCAAATATAGAGGGGATAATATGCCATTTACCGAGGTAATCTTCCTGAAAATCGCTCACGGGTTGCCGGGTGGTATCCATGTAATCAGGAGCCAGCAGGTACAATTCTCGGCGGCTGAACACTGAAGCAGCGTGTTTGTATTGATCAAAAGCGGTGGAAGTGGCCACCAAAGGACTACCCACTTTGCGCCGACTTAGGGCTTCCAATAGCCGGGGCCCGTCGTCGGTACTACTACTGGCAAAAAACACATGGCCAGGCATGCCCACCGATGGAGCGGGCGTGGCAACGATGGTGGTACTGGCGGTAAGGGCTGAGCTGCCAATTTTCATAGCGGCAGCCATAGCATCGGCTTTGCCTGCCAATCGCCGAAAGTCAATTACGTTAAACCCCTGACTCATTAATTCAGCCTGATAGGCAACTGCCAGCAGCGAGTCTTTGCGCGATGCCCCAAAATAGACAGCCGCTTTTTTATCGCCCCCCAACGAGCGGGCGAACGTAGCCGTTTTTTCAGCTTGCTGGACCACTGAAGGCTGCGCCAAAAACGACAACGGCTGGTTTTGGATTAAATCGGCATTGGTGGCAATGGGGTTTACCAGCCACATCCCATTTTGATTGGCGTAGTCAGTAGCCAGCCGGTTGGGCTCGGCATAGAGTGGGCCAACGAGTATGTCGTTCTGAGCAAATCCTGGATTGTTGAGCAGGTCCAGGGTTTTATCGGCATCATTTTCGAGGTCGTAGGGCAGCAGATTGACGGTAATCCCCTCGGCTTGCAACTTATTTTTAGCCAGTTTCATCCCTTCAACCAAATCGAAGATGTACTGATTCTGGCGTACCCGCTGACCTGGATCGAACTCATCAAGCTTAAACGGAAACAGCACCGCCACATTATAAAATCCCTTGATATGGCGGGCACCCGTGGGGGTTGGTTGTGCTGTAGTGCTGAGAATGGGAGAATCGTCATTTTTGAGAATTACCGGGGCTACCCCAAACCGATTAGTTAGCCGATCCGATAACTCCAGATCATTTTTATCCGACGATGACTTCTGAATCCGATCAATGAGTATCAGTGCTAAATTCCGGTTGTCGGGAAATTCAGCCTGCATGGTCTTTAACCGACTCAGGTCGGTCAGCCGACTCAGAAAATAACGCTCCAATTTGTCAACTGAGGCTTTAACGGTCGGGTCGTTGATATGTTGAATGGCCGCCAGGGCATCTTCGTACTGCCCCGTTTCCATGGCAGTGCTGGCAAAGAGGTATTCGGCTTCATCGCGCTTATTCCAGTCGGGGTAGCGTTCCAGCAACTGTCGTAGCCACAGCCGGGCCGAGGTAAAGTTTTTCTGCCGAAAGGCGGCTACGGCGTAGTAGTATTGGGCAAATGGGGCCAGGCTCCCCCCCCGCTGCGCAATCTGGATCAGCTCACTTTTGGCCCGTTCATAATCGCCAATCTGCACCATGCGCACAGCCGCCCGGTAGCGACGCTGTTCGGTTTCGCCGGGAATATTCTGAGCCACCACGTGTAGCGTACTCAACACCAGTACGCAGGTCAGAAAAGAACGTATGAACGGGAGGTGAGCATTCATAAACGGAATAAACTTATTGTTTAGGCTTTGGTTTTGTGCGGGTTTCGGCCTGTCGCTTGGCTTCGTCGGCCTGTTTACGGGCTTCGTCGGCAGCCTGTAACGAGCGTTGCAGGTACGATTGTAACTTCGATTTTTTCACCTCGCCATTGGCATTTTTGCGCCGGTTGTCTTCCAGTTTAGCCTTAATCGCGTCTTCGTCAACAAACCGCCGAATAAGCAACTGCTGGGCAATGGTCACCACGTTCGATACAAAATAATAGAAAGTCAGACCCGCCGGGAATGAGTTCAGCACAAACATAAACATAACCGGGAAAATATACCCCATTACCTTCATGTTTACCGGCCCTGGCTGCGTAGGGGTAATCTGGTTATTATAATAGGCATAGGCAATAGACGAGATGGTCATCATTACCGTAAACAGACTCAGGTGGTCGCCAATGAATGGAATGGCCACCGGAAACTTAAAAAACGCATCGTATGTCGAGAGGTCACTGGCCCATAAAAATGGTTTCTGGCGCAGTTCAATCAGGTTCGGAAACAATTGAAACAGAGCAAACAGTATGGGCATGGTGGCTACTACCGGCACACAGCCACTGAGCGGACTAACCCCCACTTCCTGATACAGTTTCATCTGCTCCTGCTGTTGCTTAGTGGCATCGTCGCCCACACGTTCCTTGATAACCGCAATTTCGGGGCCGAGCACGCGCATCTTGGCCATGCTTACGTACGAGCGGTAGGTGAGCGGGGTAAGCAGCAACTTCACAAATACCACCAGGGCAATAATGAGCAGGCCGTAGTTGCTGATAAACTTCTCAAAGAGGTTGAAGACCGGCACAAAGAAATACTTGTTGATGGGCTTCAGAATAGAGTAGCCTAGATAGACGTTCTGGTCAAAATCAGGCGCAATGCCTTCTTTAATCACCTGAAAATCGTTCGGCCCAAAGTAGTAGCGGTACTGTCCTTTGCCCGCCCGGGCATCGGCAACCGGCAGGGTTACATCGGCAATGGCGGTCTTTACCGTTAGGCTATCCAACGGGTCGATGAGGGCTTTAAAGCTGGCTTTGGTAAATGGATGATTTTTGGCAATAAACCCGGTCAGAAAATACTTATGCTTCAGGGTGTACCACTGCACGGGCTGCTCAGCCACCGTTTCTTTATTGTCAGTTGCCCCTTTGGCAAACTCCTCAAAAGCATCCTGATTAGTCAGGTAGTTGATGCCCACCGAGTTGCGGTTCTGGGCCATGTCGTTCTCGAACTGCCGCATCTTATCCTGCCAGAAAAACCGCACATCTCCGGTGCTAGTCAGGCCATTTATCCGCAGGTCGTAATCAACGGTAAACCCTTCGGCAGGTAGGGTGTAAACCTGCTCTACCGACTGGCCGGGGGCTGTCTCGATCTGAAACGCCACCGACTGCGGCTGTGTACCTACGGTGCCGCTCTGAGCTGTTGACTGGAAATATAGTTTATGGAGGTTCACCTTGCCCCCGCTGGTGGGCAGTTCAAGCAGGGTCTGGCTGCTTTCGTTGTCAAACAGTACCAGCGGTTTGCCGTTGTAAGCCTTGTAGTTTTTGAGCAATACCGCCTTCACGCGGCCACCCAGCGTGCTGAATGTAACCCGGATGTCTTTATTCTCGACCACAATCTCACGCTCTTGCCCAGCACTGGCACGGGCAAAATCGCCGTAGAGTAGTTTAGCGGCTACAGAATCGAGCGGTTGCTCGGCTTTGGTGAGGGCCGCAGCCGCCTGAGCGGGGGTGCGGGGCTTTGCTGTTTTTGTCTGTTCAACAGGGGGCTTTTCGGGGGTTGGCTTGGGTGCCAGTATCTGGTAACCCACCAGCATCGCCATAATCAGCACGATACCAATAATTTGATTGCGATCCATTTATGTTGGTTTTCAGGTTGAGTATTTAAACTGCTCAACCTGACTTTTTTTACAAAATTACCGCTTTCAGCCGGGGAAACCAACCTCGGCAGTATCGGCTACTGACCGTTTGTGGAGGGAATACGCCATTGATGCCCGCACAAACTGGACAAACAGCGGCTGGGGGGCCATAACAGTACTTTTTAATTCGGGGTGAAACTGCACGCCCACAAACCAGGGGTGACGGGGCAGTTCAATTATTTCGACCAGGCTGGTTTCGGGGTTGATGCCGGTAGCCAGCATACCGCCCTTTTCAAATTGATCGAGGTAAGCGTTATTAAACTCGTAGCGGTGACGGTGACGTTCGCTGATGGTGGTTTTGCCGTAGGCTTCATAAGCCAGCGAGTCTTTCTTTATTTTGCAGGGGTAGGCCCCTAACCGCATGGTGCCGCCTTTGTTGGTCACTGCCTTCTGGGTTTCCATCATGTCGATCACCGGGTGGGGGGTGCCAGGGTTCATCTCGCTGGAGTGGGCTTCAGGTAGGTTTAGCACGTTTCGCGCGTACTCAATCACGGCGCACTGCATACCGAGGCAAATCCCGAAAAAAGGCACACCATTCTCGCGGGCATAACGCACGGCCTGAATCTTACCTTCAATTCCCCGGTCGCCAAAACCAGGTGCCACCAGAATCCCGTCGAGGTCGCGTAGCCGCTCTTCGCACACATCCGGGTCGGCCAGCAACTCCGACTGAATCCACTCTACCTGCACCTTGCACTCATTTTTGGCGCCGGCATGGATAAACGATTCGGCAATGGATTTA
>JBBQUC010000220.1:0-6838 GCA_038212815.1 Cytophagales bacterium | reverse complement strand
AACCGTTCGCTATCGTCACTAATCTCAATATCGCGGCCTATCTCGACGTGCTGGCTTTTTTCGGCAAAGGCCAGCGGCCCCATGTGCATGGGCGTTTCCTGGAGCGGTATCCAGACTGTAACCGCATTAGGCGAACTGAGGGGCCAATAAAACTGGTCGGCATGCCAGGGTGTAATGCCCCCCGATGGCTCTTTATACAGGGCCTGGTCGTGATAAAGGCGTACGCCCGAAACGCCCATGAGGTCGGCGGCAATTTTAGCCATACGTTTCGAGAATACAAACTCGCGGGCGGTAGCATCCTCGCGCCAGAGATTCATGATTTGCAGAAAAGCCCGCTCATAGGTGCTGCGCTCTTCCATCGGTTTGGTAAGCGTATTGAGCCGAATGACCTGGTCAGTAATGACTTGCCCGTAATAATCAAGCACGGCTTTGCTCAGCACATCTTTGAGTTTTACGTACCCGTTTTTGCGGTAGTAGGCAATGGCCTCAGCAGATACTGCATAGGGCGTATCCAGTTCAGCCAGGAGTTGGGTTTTATCAATAGTTGTTTCCATCTGTGTCGATGTTGGGGTTAATGAACGCTACAAAAGTAGGTGATTGGCAAAACCAGCAAAAGCGCATTATTTACCAGTTTGTGTTTAATTTTGACCAGAAAGAAGAAAATAGTTATAAACTAGATTAAAATAGCGCATAAATGAAGGCGTTGTACGAGAAAGTTGCCATTGATGAACAACGCTCCCTGGCCGTGCGCCAATACACGCAGCCTTACTTCGATGCTCCCTGGCATTACCACCCAGAGTATGAGCTAACGTATATTAGCCACGGATATGGCAGGCGGTTTGTCGGCGACCATACCGAATTGTTCACCACTGGCGATCTGGTACTACTCGGCCCGGAGTTACCCCACTTCTGGCGGAGTGACGACGATTTCCATCAGGGCACCCTTACTCAGCAGGTAGAAGCCATAGTAGTGCAGTTTCCGGCCAGCTTTGCCGAGCAAGGTCTGGTTACGCTCCCCGAAACCCAGGCCGTTTGCCAGCTACTGGCCCGCGCCCGCTACGGGCTGCGGTTTAGGGTTGCTATCAGCCAGCAACTGGCACCAGCTTTACACCAGTTGGTCACCAAAACGGGCCTGACTCAGGTATTGGCTCTACTCGACATCCTGGCTCAACTAACCACCGATCCGGATGCCTACCCGTTAGCCAGTGATGGGTATCAACTGGCACCAGGGGCAGCCGATACCGAGCGGCTGAAACGGGTACTGGAGTTTATGCTGGCACATTTCCGCGAAGACATTCCGTTAACCGATATTGCGGAGGTAGCCGACATGGTGCCTGCGGCTTTCTGCCGGTATTTTAAAAAGCGTACCCGCAAATCGTTTATCGAATACCTAACCGATCTCCGCGTTGGCTACGCCCGAAAGCTGCTTACAACCAGCAACCTGACCGTTGGTATGATTGGGCTGGAGGCCGGTTTTACCAACGTATCGCATTTCCACCGACAGTTCAAACGGCATACCGGTATGACTCCCGCCCAGTACCAGCGCGTACGGGAGAAACCTGCCTAAGGCACTGCCGTTATGCGTTTCAACCGTACAGAGCGGCCAGTCAGCAGGGTGTCTCGAGCGGAGGGTTCCAGGCCGATTTGGGTGATGATGCCCCGCCAGCCGGAAGCTTTATTCAGGTCGATCTCGTAGGTTCGGTACTGTCCATCGCCAGTAATCGGGAAATCGAGCAGGCGCTCAGGCAGGAATAAAAAATCATTGTCGCCTGGAATGCGCCAACTCAGGCGGGCAGTGGTCGCTTTGGTCGTAAAGGCAGCCTGGAGGTATAGTTTCGGGATTGCTGCTGCCTGCCAGAAACTCGGTGGACTCATAATTCGCCAGTTGTTTCCCTCAAACCGAATCACCAGTTCGCCCCGCACGGGCCACCCCTGATCGCGGGTGCCGCTGTAGTACCACCCCTGCCGATCCTGCCCAAACTGGTAGTTGGGCGCGGCTGATGGGCGCGGCTGGTCGTACGCAAATTTACGAATGGTGGGCAGGTCGCCCACAACCAGTACGTACTCGTATTCATATACGCCATCGTGGTCGAGTACGGCAAAGGGTGACCCGGCCAGATACCCCGCTGATACATCGTATTCGGTGCCGGTGCCCGGCACCCCAAACAGGCCGTGATACATGCGGAAGAGGTTGGGGTGCCACAGCCCAACGCCCCGACCGTTCACGTTGAGCAGTGCAGCCCAGTTTTCAGTGGTGTACCAGAGGTCAACATCGGTGCGGACGGGTAGTTCGGTGGTCGGGCCATTGCTAAAGGGCTGATTTCCCGTATAGGCCACCCGCCGGTAATACGGGCCGTTCAGGTACAGCGCCGGTGCCTCCTGCGTGCGGGCATCGTACTGCGTGGTATCGGCGCGGGCAATGGCGGTTCGGCTGTGTACTCGCACTGTGTTGCCCACCAGTTCAATCCAGGTTTCCATTGTGCACTCGCCCGGCTCATTCGGGACGGGCCAGATCAGCGGCTCGGTTTTTACGTAGATATGGGTGCTATCCACCCGGTACGTCACCACTTTAGCGGGGTTCAGATAGACATCGCCCGCCTGCACGGGGTTCCAGCCGAGGTTGATCCACTGCGGAACAGGGTTTTTGCCATGAGGACGGTACGGAATGGGGCCGCTGTAGAGGGAGTTCTGAATCTGCCGGCCATAATCATTGTTATTCACCATGTTTGGCCCGCCATTCTCCGACAGAAACGTAATAGCTCCCCCGTAATTCAGCCCAATCCCCACTTTTACCTGTTTGTTCTGTACAAAGATCTGATTGGGCAGGGGCGGGTCAATACTTGGCGGTTGTAGTGATGGGTCGGGCGGGATCACGGGCAGGCCAGTTTTAGGGTCGATGAATACAGGGCGTTCATTGGTGTTGCAGCCCGTAAACAGCCAGCAACTCAATAGCAGAAGGCTGGCCTGAACAAACATACGGAAATGAATCATGGGGCAGTAACGTTGGTCGGGGAAACAAACAACTTTGAGTAATTTACGGCCAAATTACTGAATTTCCCGGTACCCCATCTGAAATCTGAACCCCCTAATCCGAAATTCATATGTCTTTCCCAACCGTTACCCTCAACAATGGGGTCGAGATGCCGCTGCTTGGCCTCGGCGTGTATGCGCCCCAACACACTACCGAAGTACAGCAGGCTGTAGAATGGGCACTGGAGGCCGGTTGCCGCCTGATCGACACGGCAGCCGCCTACCACGATGAAAGCGAAGTAGGCGATGCGATGCGGGCCAGCGGTCTGCCCCGCTCAGATGTGTTTATCACCACCAAAGTCTGGAATGATGACCAGGGGTTCGATAGCACCCTGCGTGCCTTCGACCGCAGCGTGGCTGAGCTACAAACCGACTATGTGGACTTATACATGATTCATTGGCCCATCAGGGCGCATCGGCGCGACACTTGGCTAGCTCTCGAAAAACTCTATGCCGACGGGCGGGTACGTGCCATTGGCGTTTGTAATTATTACGAACCGCACCTCGATGAGTTGTTTCAATACGCCAGCATTACCCCCGCTGTGAATCAGTTTGAGTTTAGCCCCTACTGTTATCTGCCCCATGTTCTTGCCTATTGCCGGGAACGCGGTATCCAGCCCGAAGGGTTTGCGCCGTTGGTACGCGGGCTGAAACAAAACGACTCACGCTTGCGGGCTATCTCCGAAAAATACAATAAAACGACCTATCAAATTCTGGTGCGCTGGTCTATGCAGCATGGTGTGGTAACAATTCCAAAGTCGGTGAAGCAAAACCGCATCATCGAAAACTTCGATGTGTTGGATTTTGCCCTATCTGACGATGATTTTAACTTTCTCAATACGTTTCACGATGACACTCGCATCGCCTGGAACCCGCTGGAGCTTTTATAGCTGTCGAAATGACACAAATAATATTCTTTAATTTTCAATAAGTACAATTTTTTTTAGAATATATAGCGTAGTTTGCCTAATAAAAATTGGTGCCTATCTTTGTGCAAACTAACCTGTATTATCCATTTACTTCTAAAAACCAAGCTGACTTGTATGTTTAAAAATCGTTTACTTAGTACCTCATTAGTTACAGTTTGCCTACTCATGCTCTTAACCGTAGGAGCAGCCCAGGCACAGGCTGTATTGAAAGGCATCATCCGCGATGCCCAGCAATCTCCCATTCCGGGAGCTACAATTGCCGTTAAAGGCGGCAGCACCGGCACGACTGCCGATGCCAGCGGGGCATATGCCCTCAAGTTAGCCAATGGTGACTACCAGATTGTGTATTCGTTTGTTGGCTTGACTTCCGTAACCAAACCCGTAACCATTGCGGGTAGCGATGTTACTCTGGATGTTGCCCTTGATGCTACAGCCGCTATTCTGGATGAGGTTGTTGTTGTGGGTAGCCGCGCTTCGCAGCGTTCGGTAGTCGATGCACCCGTTCCCATCGATATCCTATCAGCGGCTGACCTGAAAACGACGGGCCAAACCACCTTCGACAAATCATTACAGTATCGGGTGCCGTCGTTCAACACGGTGAACACACCCGTTAACGATGCCACCACCCTGCTCGATCCCTGGGAACTCCGCAACATGGGGCCTAGCCGGACACTGATTCTAATCAACGGCAAGCGCAAAAACCTGAGTTCGTTATTATATGTGCAGTTCTCACCCGGTCGGGGCGAAACGGGTGTCGATATTTCGGCTATTCCGCAGCAGGCCATTAAGCGCGTCGAGATTCTGCGCGACGGGGCTTCGGCTCAATACGGTTCTGATGCCATTGCCGGGGTAATGAACATCATTCTGAAAGACAAATTTGATTATACCAGCCTGAACATCAACACGGGTATTACCTCGAAAGGCGATGGTGGTATGTATAATGTAGCCCTGAACGGAGGCAGCAACCTGGCGGGCAAAGGCTTTGTGAACTATACTGTGGAGATGCTTCAGCAAAACAGTGCCGTTCGGTCGGGGAATGTACACCTCCCTACTGAAATTGCTACGTTTGGTGGCGACCCCGCTTCAGATGCCCTCATCACCAACTACCTGAAAGACTACCCAACTGCCAACAACATCAACGGCACGGGAGAGACCACCGCCGGTAAGTTTCTGATCAACGCCGGTGTTTCGGTTGGCGAAAAACTGGACCTCTATGGCAATGCCGCAATGGTTGTGAAGCGGGTATCGAGCTTTGCTAACTTCCGTACCCCCTACTGGCGGCAGGATCGGGGTCTGCTCCACAGCCCTACCGACAACGGGGGTAAAAATTACCTGACCCAGGCTACGCTGGCGTTCCCTAAGGAAGACAACGTTGACCTGTATAAGGGCTACATCGGATATGTACCTACCTTCGAGGGGAACCTGATCGACTATAACGCAACTATTGGCCTTAAAGGAGAGAGCAATGGCTGGAAGCATGACGTTAGCCTGACTACTGGCTACAACGAGCAGGTTTATACGGTTGAAAACACCGTAAACCGTTCGCTGGGCAAAGCCAGCCCAACCCGGTTTAAGCCTGGTGGATACTCGTTCGGCCATTTGGTGGGTAACATAGACGTATCCAAGCAGGTGACGGATCAGTTCAGTATTGCCTTCGGTATGGAAGGCCGCACCGAGAAATACACCATTATGGCTGGCGATGAAGCTTCGTACGACCGCGAAGGATCGAACTCGTTCCCCGGCCTGAACAAGTTAAACGCCGGTACCAACCAGCGTTTCAACATTGGTGCGTACGTTGACCTGAGCTACGACATCACCAAAAACTTCCTGGTAAATGGCACCTTCCGTACGGAGAATTACAGCGACTTTGGCACGGCTAACGTCTGGAAAGTAGCTTCGCGCTTGAAACTGGCCGACGATAAGATTGTGCTGCGGGCTTCGGCCTCGACTGGCTTCCGGGCACCAACCCTGCACCAGATTTATGCTCAGTCGGTACAGGCTGCCTTTGTAGGCGGTACGATCCAACTGTCAGGTCTGTTCAACAACCGCAGCGCACAGGCTAAACTGCTGGGAATCCCTCCACTGAAGCCAGAGCGTTCAGACAACTACACTGTTGGTGTAGCCCTGAACCCCACCAAGAATTTCAGCATCACGCTCGATTACTACAACATCACGGTGAGCGACCGGATTGTGTATAGCTCGTCTATCTCGTCGTCTGACCCAACCAGCACCCTGGGACAGATTCTGAATCAGGCCGGGGTTAAAACCGTACAATTTTTTATCAACGGTATCCAGACCCGGAATGCCGGTCTCGACTACGTGGTTTCGTACCGGAACATCCTGCTTGGCCGGGGTAAACTGGGGCTGAACCTGGCGGGTAACTCTGTGTTGGAGAACACGATTATTGGTACACCTGCCGATCCCCCAGCCATCAAAGCAGCTAAATCGAGCATTCTGAATACCCAAATCAAGTCGCTGCTGACCGAGAGCCGCCCGAAATATAAAATCATCTTCGGTGGCGATTACTCCATTGGCAAGCTGAACCTGAATCTGAACAACACCCTGTTTGGGCCAACCTCGTTCCAGGATTTAGACAATGGTGGTTCAGACATGGAGAACATCAAGGCTACCTTTACGCCCGCCGTTGTTACCGACCTGAGCGTAGGGTATTCGTTCTCGAACAAGATTTCAGCTACCATCAACGTAAACAATCTGTTCAACATTCTGCCGAAGTGGGACTTAGTAGCCCTGAACGCCGAAGGTGCCAAAGCCATTGCTGATCCGGCTGCCAAAGCATTACTGCGCGGCTTCCTGGGTTTCAGCGGTCGGTACGACATTTTGGGTTACAACGGCTCGCAGTTTAGCCAGTTGGGTACCAT
>JBBQUC010000219.1:0-6913 GCA_038212815.1 Cytophagales bacterium | reverse complement strand
CTAAGTTTGAGGCTCTGTCAATCAGAAAGTTGTGAAACTTTTCATCTACTGAATCAGCCACTTCCCAACTGGGGGGTATTGAAATAATGGTAATGTCGAATTTGTCTCTTAGTGGGAGCCAATCGTACCTCGCTTCAGGCTTTCCGTAGTCAAGTAATAATATCTTCATCTTCTTGGGATTATGCGTTGAAACAAGTTAGGCAACTTACTTGAAACCATAGAGAAAGTTAGCAATTCGCTATTTTCATTCATCCATTGATAAAATTCAGTAAAAATTTTATCTAACTCTTGGCTTGAAGCCATATATTTTTCACTTAACTCATGTATAAATCTTTTATCAGTCTCTAACAAAAGGGTAGATGGGTCTTTTGAAGAAAAATTTATATGTAGTTCACGCAAAAAATTCATAAATTCATTTTTAGCAAAATTTCTACCCAAACACAAAACTCTAATGTCTTTCTTAAGCAAGAATGCATCAAGATTTTGATATAGTATTTGGCTATTAACAGAGCCAAATAAAGTACCATTTTTTATATAATAATTAATAGTTTCGATGCCCCCACTAAAAATAACAAATGGAATTTTAGTTAAAGAACAATAGTCACTAATCGCATCAAGATACCTAGTATTATTTTCATTTTTAGCAAGTTCCGTATTATCATCAAATGAATAACTTTTATGAAAGAGGATTACCTCAATATCACTGAAATTATTGCTAATGTAAGTTGCCACCTCATTGCTTGAGCCATTAAACTCAAATTTAGCAAGCGTAACGCCATCTGGGAGCGTATCTCTTCCCAAATATTGATTTATGCGAGTAGGACGGTCTTCAAATAAATAAATCATCGGTAAATAATGAGGATGTGTTCAATTCCATCAATGAATTCTACTTCTTCAGGTAAGACTGGTTGACGAACATCACATCCTTCAGTCAAATACCTGAAAAGGTAACTCTTTTCTAAATGAGTAGAATATATAGTATGCCAATCGCAAACACTTCTAAGTTCTTCTCGCAATGTTTTTGTGTCACCGCCAATTCCATTTATTTTAATTCCTGTAGGCTCCTTAGATATAAAAGCACCTTTGTTGATGACCCTTATTTTGTAAAAATCTGTCTCCTCGCCCTCAATTTTTACCTCAACTTCTTGTTTTAGTTGATATTTGTCTAAAAGTATACATTTAAAAATCCATCTAAAAGCTTCTTTAATCTGAATTACGTCAGCAAAAAAGCTTACTGATTTAAACGAAATGGTGTCCAAAGTCAACTTAAAGTCAGCGTTTAAACCAATTTCGTTAAATATTTTTTTGATTGTTTCATCTAAACTTCGAGAACGATCTGTTGTACGCTGCTCTATAGTATGTTTATACTCTGTGATGATTTCTCCAAAATATTCATATCGCAGCTTTGGGTTTTTTTGGCTGGGTTGTTTGTATTCTACTGGCACTTCTACATCCAACGGGTATTCACCAGGATACTTGAGAGTCCACATCTCTATTTCAGGGGAACGCCATGTCATACCTATCCGATATCCATCCGCCCAGAAACCCAAAGGCGTTTTTTTTGAAAATATAAAATCATAAATTCTATAATAAGTTTTATAATTAAAAGCATTATAAAATCGGCCAAAATCATTAGTCCATGTAACTGCTCCAAATAAGGTATTATAGTCAAATGTATTAGCCTTCATTTCATGAGTAAAGCGTTTATATACCTCATTTGTAGAAAAAAAAGCTAGTCGATTGCTTACCAGCCTTGGATAATGGATGTAGTTTTTGTATTCGTTCTGTTCGGTTACTTCTTTCTCTTGATTGGTTTCAAGCTCATCTTTTGACTTTTCTGTCTTTCCAACTACTGTCTCTAAACCCACTATCTCCTCTATAACATCATAAAAACGACTTTTCACCTTTTCCACTTTTGGGGTGTTACCTTCTTTTGCTTCAAGCTTGTCTATCTCGCGCTGTATTCCAATTAAAAACTGAATTTTCCGGGCATCCATACTTACAGGTCTTTGTATTGCTCAAAAGCAGCCATCGCCTTGTCGATACCCTGCTTTTCCCAAATATCTAAAATTCGCTCTATATCCACCGCTCTATCGTCGGTAGTTTGGTTCATCAGCGCATCAAATTGCTTTGCGTATTGCTGATACAGGGCATCGTCTGCTCCACGTACCATCTTCATAAACAGTAGCTTACCCGACAATACGTTTGCCAGAGCCGGGGCTTTCTGTTCAGCCTTCTTCTTGCTCACAACGTAGGTACGTTGAAAACGGTTGTTGGCTTCGTCGTAGCCCAGGGTTTCCCAGTTGTGTAATAATGCCCTGACATCACGCCAGAACCGCCTGGGTACGTTCACCCGTTCGTTTACAACCAATCCCGTTACGGCCTGTCGGTAGCCGGGACGTTGTAGCCGGGTTTTACCCACGTTGATCACAAACCGCTGGTCGGTGATGATGCGCTCCAGCTCGCGGCAAAATTCACCGTCGGGCTGGTATACGTTCGTAAACGATGAAAACGTCAGATCGTCGGCGTAGCGGGTGTATGTTGCGCCAAATCGTTTGGCCACACCCGTTAACCGCCGGTCAAGTTGCTGGCAAATGACGTTCGTCAGAATCGGCGACGTGGGTGCTCCCTGTGGCAAAAATGCCCTCTTGGGTTCGTCGGGGTGCTTTACACAGCAGAGATTAGCGATCAGAAACGCTAGTGGTTCGCGGTTGTTAACCAGATTAAACGGTGGCAGTTTCAAACAGGCTTTCACCCGGTGAAAGTCAACACTGGGGAAAAAGTCTGTCAGATCAAGGTTGTAGACATAGTGCCTACCCACATGTGGCCGGGCATTGTCGACAATGCTCTTGCCAGGCAGAAATCCGGTGGCGGCCCTGTGTGGGCTGAAAACACATTGCAGCACCAGATTAAGGCACTTCTGAATAGTTTTTAAGGGACCAACGGGGGCAAAGATGGTCCGTGCGCCTCCCCGCTTTTTGGGAATTGTGAACGGTTTGTAGCGTACAACATCTAGCGACGTATTGGCGTACCAGGTAAGCGATTTAAGCTGAATCGGTTTCTCGTCACCCTTCTCGAAAAGCATCGATTTGGCCAGATTCAGCAGTGAAAGCAATTCTTCCTTCGTTTGCAAGGCGGCAAATTGCTGGCGAATGGTGTCTGTCTGCTGTTGGTCTGCTGGCATGAATAAGAAAATCCTGAGCGGCCTGAGTCCGGGCTTACATAAGCCAGTACTCTTTGTGTATCAATAATAAATAATAATAAGTAGGGGTTTGATATGAAGTGGGAGAGAATAGGCGTTAATTCCATCCCCACTACCCCCCAATTACCCAGCTTACATTCAGCCCTCGGCTTGCGCCGGGACCACACGGCGAAACGCACGTGCAAAAAATCAATACCTGTCGGAACAGGCAGCTCAGGATGTGAAAGAACTTCTGTAAAAGTAGTTGCTCTAAATGCAGGCATTCTGCATTTTGCTGAAAGATTTTACAAAAGGTATATGGCAACCAACAAAAACGCCAGCTTTCGCTATCGTGTCCTGAACGATTGCTTCCGTGACGGTTCCCGCCGATGGACAATTGAACACCTGATGGAACATGTTGCCAGTCAACTGGATGAGCATTTTGGCATTAGTAAAGGGATCAGCGAACGGCAGGTCAAGGAGGACATTCATATCATGCGTAGCCTGGCACCGAGGGGGTTCGATGCGCCTATCGTTTGCCACGAAGGGGTCTACTCCTATAGTGATTCTACCTTCAGCATTGAAAAGAAGTCGCTCAACACGGACGATATACGCAGCTTAACGGAAGCAGTCTCTTTGCTCAGGCAGTTTCAGGGACTGCCTCATTTTCAGGACATTGAAGCAATCCTGACTAAGATTGAAGGTAAAACACTGACGAATGACCCTAACGAAAACATCATTTCCTTCGAGAATACGCCGCTAACACGTGGCTACGACTATCTAACTCAGCTCTACCAGGCCATTCGTGATGAGCAAGTACTACGTATTCAGTACAAAGCATTTCAGGCTACGACAGATGAGGTGTTCACGATGCACCCCTACTACCTGAAAGAATACCGGGAACGCTGGTATATTTTTGGATTGGTAGACGAAAAAGACACGGTTTACAATCTGGCTTTAGATCGAATGGTAGCGATAGACCACGTTAAAAAGCACTACAAAATCAACCACCGTTTCAACCCGACAACTTACTTTGCCGATATAGTAGGTGTGACCCGACCATCAGACACGCCCATTCAAACGATCATTCTAAAGGTGCAGTCATTTACCGCTCCTTACCTGGATACCCGACCTATCCACTCTTCACAACAACTGGTTGAGGTTCAACCAACTACTGTTTTGTACGAGTATAAACTCATCCCTAATTATGAATTTATAGCTGAAATCATGCGATTAGGCGACGCGGTTGAAGTACTCGAACCCCAAAGTCTGCGAAAGGCGATAAACGATAAAGTAGGTCGTTTGATGGGTTTCTATACCAGTTGAACACTTCCCTACATATTGCGCCGGTACTGCCCGCCAACGGCGTAAAGGGCCTGACTCATTTGGCCCAATGAACATACTTTGGCGGCTTCCATGAGGCTCTCAAAAATATTTTCGCCCGTTAAGGCCACCTGCTGCAACTTGCGCAACGCTATTTCGGCGGCGTCTTTGTTACGTTCCTGAAACGCTTTTACATCATCAACCTGCGCCCGTTTTTCGTCGTCCGTACTGCGAATCACTTCCGACGGCGTGATGGTAGGTGAGCCGTTGGGGTCTAGGAAGGTATTTACGCCCACAATGGGCAGTTCACCGCTGTGTTTCAGGGTCTCGTAATACATGGATTCCTCCTGAATTTTGCTCCGCTGATACATCCGCTCCATCGCGCCCAACACACCACCGCGTTCATTGATGGCAATAAATTCCTGATAAACAGCTTCTTCCACCAACCCGGTTAGCTCTTCCACCACGAACGCGCCCTGCAACGGATTCTCGTTTTTGGTCAGGCCAAACTCGCGGTTGATCACCAGTTGAATGGCCATCGCCCGCCGTACCGACTCTTCCGTGGGCGTGGTGATGGCCTCGTCATAGGCGTTGGTGTGCAGCGAATTAGTGTTGTCATAAATAGCCAACAGCGCCTGCAACGTGGTACGGATGTCATTAAACGCAATCTCCTGCGCGTGCAAACTCCGCCCCGACGTCTGGATGTGGTATTTCAGTTTCTGGCTCCGGTCGCTGGCCCCGTACTTATGCTTCATCGCTTTGGCCCAGATGCGCCGCGCCACCCGACCCAGCACCGTATATTCGGCGTCCATGCCATTCGAGAAAAAGAACGACAGGTTGGGCGCAAAGTCATCAATCTTCAGCCCGCGGCTCAGGTAATATTCCACGAAGGTGAAGCCGTTGGAGAGCGTAAAGGCCAGTTGGCTGATGGGGTTGGCCCCCGCCTCGGCAATGTGGTAACCCGAAATAGAGACCGAAT
The DNA here is from genome assembly GCA_038212815.1 of Cytophagales bacterium. Classification (GTDB taxonomy): domain Bacteria; phylum Bacteroidota; class Bacteroidia; order Cytophagales; family Spirosomataceae; genus JBBQUC01. The sequence continues at coordinate 1,430 of JBBQUC010000219.1, read as the reverse complement.
AGAAGTTTTGAACGCGGTTGGTGGTGAAATACTGCTGAATGTCGCCCATCATCCGCAGGGCAAATTCGGTTGAGAAGATGCAGGTGTTCTGCGCCTGATCTTCCTTCAAAATATCGGCTTGCACCGTGCCGCGCACTTTTCTGAGTGTGTCGGCCTTGATGCGCTCGTACACGTCCGCCGGAACAACCTTGTCGCCGGTGGTTCCGAGGAGCGCGAGACCAAGTCCGTTGTTGCCTTCGGGCAGGGGACCGACGTAGGAAGAAGTAGAGAGCGGAGCACCTAGAGCAGAGGAGTTAGTGTTAAGCGCTCCGCTCTCTGCTCCAAGCCCTACGCTTTTCTCCACCTGCTGGTCGATAGCCGCGTTGAGGAAAAAGGCCAGCAGCATGGGTGCCGGGCCGTTTATGGTCATGGATACGCTGGTGGCGGGGTCGCAGAGGTCGAAGCCGGAGTAGAGCTTTTTCGCATCGTCGAGGGTGTTGATGCTCACGCCGGAGTTACCCACTTTCCCGAAAATATCAGGGCGCATAGCGGGGTCTTCGCCGTAGAGCGTCACCGAATCGAAGGCCGTGCTGAGGCGTTTGGCGGGCATCCCTTTCGAGACGTAATGGAACCGCCGATTGGTGCGTTCGGGTCCGCCTTCGCCCGCAAACATCCGCGTGGGGTCTTCACCTTCGCGCTTGAGCGGAAACACGCCCGCCGCATACGGAAACTCGCCCGGTACGTTCTCCGTCAGGAGCCAACGCAGCACATCTCCCCAGTCTGAATACTTGGGTAGGGCCACTTTCGGCACCCGCAAGTGCGACAGCGTTTCGGTATACAGTGGTTGCCGAATCACCTTGTCGCGCACCGTAAACTCGTAATAATCAGCCGTATAGCGTTTCTGCATGTCGGGCCACTGCGCCAACAATGTACGGGTGGTGGGGTGTAGTTGAGCTTCGACTTTTTCATAAAATGGACGGACTTCTTCCACGCCCATCTTCAGCACACCGTCCAGTTGGTACAGCTTCCGCGCCAGCGTAACCTGCTCATTGACAAAGGCGTCATAGCGACGACTTTCTTCCACGATTTCAGCCAGATACCGTACCCGGTCGGAGGGGATAATGGCCGTCAGGGCGGCACTTTCGGCCTTGTGCGGAACGCTTTCGGCTCCCCGCACCAAACCAAGCGTACTGCATACCCGGTCAAACAACCCGTTCATGCCGGGGTCGTTGAACTGGGCGGCCATCGTGCCGATGATGGGCAGGGCGTCGTCGGGGGTATCCCAGTCGTTGTGGTTACGGCGGTACTGTTTGCGCACGTCGCGGAGGGCATCGAGCGAGCCGCGCTTGTCGAACTTGTTGATGGCGATGAGGTCGGCGAAATCGAGCATGTCGATCTTTTCCAGTTGGGTAGCCGCGCCGTATTCGGCGGTCATCACATACAATGTCTTA
>JBBQUC010000218.1:0-6916 GCA_038212815.1 Cytophagales bacterium | reverse complement strand
CGCGCAGGATGCCGTATGGGCGCACGTTATCGACAATCAGCTACTCTACCAAACTAACCCGGCTACCAAACGGCGGTATATGGATGAGCGGCCCTTTACGTCGGAGATTGGCCCCGCCTGCCCCGGTGCCATTGGCCGATGGCTGGGCTGGCGTATTGTGGGCCGGTATGTTGACCAGAAGGGCGTATCTATCACCGACCTGATGCAGCAGGCCGATGCCCGCCCCATTTTTGAACAATCAGGGTATAAAGGACAAATCGATACAAAATAAACGATAGGGAACGCAGACGATGCCGTTCCCGTCTCATCAATCACTATAATGGCAAAAAAAGGCAGAAATTTCGGCGAGGAGGTTGACACAGCAGATAAGAAAAAAGTAAACCGCCAGAGCCTCAATAAGGCTCTGCGCGTATTTCGGTTTGTGCGGCCTTACCGCACCAAGTTCATCATCGGGTTTGTTTTCCTGATTTTGTCCACCACCACCACCCTCATTTTTCCGGCCCTCATTGGGCAGGTCACCAGCGTAATTCAGGGTAAATCGCCCTATACGCTCAACCAGGTTATTCTGGCGTTTGGGGCCAGTCTGATTTTGCAGGCTCTGTTTTCGTTTTGCCGCATCTATTTCTTCGCCCAGGTCAGCGAACGGTCGATGGCGGATGTCAGGGGGGCGGTGTATAGCAAAATCATCACCCTCTCTATCCCGTTTTTCGAAAAACGGCGTGTGGGCGAATTGACCAGCCGCATCTCTGCCGACGTGTCGCAACTCCAGGATGTGCTGTCGCTGACCCTGGCTGAGTTGTTTCGGCAGGTGGCTACACTGGTGGGCGGCACGTTGTTTATTCTGTACGTCTCCTGGAAGCTCACCCTGTTCATGCTGGCCACATTCCCGGTCATTATTGTAGCGGCCATTGTGTTTGGGCGGTACATCCGCAAAATGTCGAAACAGGCGCAGGATCAGTTAGCCACCGCCAGTGTGATTGTGGAAGAAACGCTGCAATCCATCAACATTGTGAAAGCCTTTACCAACGAGCAACTGGAGGTGACCCGCTACGGCTCGGCGCTGCAACAGGTGGTACGCACGGCCCTGCGCACGGCCAAATACCGGGGCATATTTGTATCGTTTGTGATCTTCGCCATGTTTGGCGGCATTATGGGGATTGTGTGGTACGGGGGGCGGTTGGTGCAGGTAGGCGAGATTCCGTTTGCCGATCTGCTCACGTTTATCTTCTACACGGCCTTTATTGGTGGCTCGGTGGCGGGCATGGGCGACCTCTACGCCCAGATTCAGCGCACCATTGGCGCATCGGAGCGAATCCTGGATATTCTCGATGAAGAATCGGAGGTAGATTTGGCAGCTCCCCCAACGGTGCTGTCAGTGCCGGTACAGGGCGATATTGTGTTCAACAAGGTGCAGTTTCGGTATCCGGCCCGGCCCGATGTCGAGGTGTTGAAAGGGGTATCGCTCTCAGTGGAATCGGGCCGTAAAATTGCCTTGGTGGGGCAGAGTGGAGCGGGTAAATCGACCATTGTGCAGTTGCTGATGCGGTATTACCCCATTGGTGGCGGCAGCATTACCGTCGATGGCCGCAGCCTTACCGAGTTCAACGTAACAGACTTACGGCAGAACATTGCCGTAGTACCCCAGGAAGTCATGCTGTTTGGCGGTACCATTGCCGAGAACATTAGTTATGGCCGCCCCGGTGCTTCCGAAGCCGACATTCGGGAAGCGGCCCGCAAAGCCAACGCGCTGGAATTTATCAATGGTTTTCCGGAAAGGCTGGAAACGGTAGTGGGCGAACGGGGCGTGAAACTCTCTGGTGGGCAGCGACAACGCATTGCCATTGCCCGCGCCATTCTGAAAGACCCGGCCATCCTGATTCTCGACGAAGCCACCTCCTCACTCGATGCCGAGTCGGAGCGGCTGGTGCAGGAGGCTCTGGATGTGCTGATGCAGGATCGTACCACCATTATCATTGCCCACCGGCTGGCCACTATTCGCAAGGTTGACCGTATCTATGTGCTGCGCGATGGGCAGATTGCCGAGGCTGGCACCCACGAAGAGCTAGCCACCCTGGACGAAGGATTGTACGCCAATTTGGTTAAATTGCAGTTTGAACTGACGGAGTAATGACTAATGGATAATTCACTGGTAAATTAAATGTTCGACTGGACTTCATTTCGGCTTCGGCAAACCAGTAACCGGCAGGAGGTGCTGGACTTATTTCTGCGGGCAAATCACGCCCTCTCTCATGGCGATGTGGAGCAGGGACTTGGCCCCGACCATGACCGGGTAACCATTTACCGCACCCTGCGGACATTTCTGGATAAGGGAGTGATCCATAAAATTCTCGACGATGCGGGTGACCCTAAGTACGCCCTCTGCCGCCAAACCTGCGCCCACGACGACCACCATCACGACCACGTTCATTTCAAATGCGAAACCTGCGGTCAGACTACCTGCCTCGACGAGGTGCAGATTCCACTGGTGGGTTTGCCAGCGGGCTACAGTCGCAAAGAAACAAACCTGCTCATTCAGGGGGTCTGTTCCGATTGTAATCAATGAATCAACTCTCGTTCGATACCCGCCAACATCTCTTTACCCAAACCGAGCAGACCGCCCAACAGCGGTACAACCGCCTGTCGATAGCCCGGCTAGTCTGGTTTCTGGCCACAGCCGGGTCTGTATGGATCTGCATCCACCTCGATTACATATCCCTGGGGTTAGGGCTGCTGGTAGTCGGCACGGGGGTTTTTCTGGCTCTGCTAAGCTGGCATCAGTCCATTCGGCGGCAACGCGATACCGCCCATTACCTCGCCTTCATTAACGACGACGAAGCCCGGCGGCTCAATCGGCAGTACCTCCGTGACGATACCGGAGCCGCCTTTGCCCAGGCCAATCACCCGTACACCGGCGATTTAGACATCTTTGGTTCCGCTTCGCTGTTCCGGCTCCTGAACCGCACCCATACGCATGAAGGCACCCGTCGCCTGGCCGACTGGCTGCGGCACCCCGCCCCCCCCGAAACCATCCGGTTCCGGCAGCAGGCCGTTGCCGAGCTACTCCCCCAACTCGACTGGCGGCAGGAGATTGAAGCAGCCGCCTACCTGACCGATGGTGTGGGGCAGGCTACCGATGCCCTGCTGGCCTGGGCTACCCAATCCCAGCCTGCCCTCTCCGGCTGGCTGCGTATAATCAGGTGGGTGTTGCCGCTCTTTACGCTGGTACTTATTGGCCTTTACCTACTGGGGTTACTGCCCGGCTGGGCCGTTATTCTGTCGCTGCTGGGGCATGGGGTGGTCTTGAGCCGTACCTCCGAACTAGCACAGGCTGTTAGCGAGCAGACGTTTGCCACGGTGCGGGCGGTAGGGGCCTATCAGGCGTTGTTCCGGTATGTTGAGCAGTTGGCTCCCCAAAGTGTGCTGTTGCGGCAGATAAAACGCCACCTTACCAGCGAGCAGAAACCCGCATCGGTAGCAGTGGGGGCCTTGCGTCAACTGACGGAGGGGCTAAACTACCGGCGAAATCCATATTTCTACCTGCTGGTTGGGGTGCTTACCCTCTGGGATGTGCATTACCTGATCCGGCTCGATGGCTGGCGAACCCGCTATGGAAACCGGCTACCCGCCTGGCTCGATGCCCTGGCCGATGTGGAAAGCCTGAACAGCCTGGCTGGATTTGCCTATGCCCACCCGACCTACGCTACCCCAACCATTGCCAACGACGGCCTGCACCTCGATGCGGGGGCGGTAGCACACCCACTTATTCCACCCAACAGGGCAGTAGCCAACTCGATTACGCTGGCGGGACATGGCCAAACGGTGCTGATTACCGGTTCCAATATGTCGGGGAAAAGTACGTTTCTGCGTACTATAGGCATTAATCTGGTGCTGGCGTTGGCGGGGGGCGTAGTCAGTGCCGAGCGGTTTGGGTGTTCGCCCATGCGGTTGTTTACCAGCATGCGCACCCAGGATTCGCTCGAAGAAAGCACGTCTTCGTTTTATGCCGAACTAAAACGACTGCAAACGCTCATTCAGTTAACCCAACCCAACGCTGACAGTGCGCTACCGCCAATGTTGTATTTCCTGGACGAAATTCTGAAAGGCACTAACTCAGCCGACCGCCACCGGGGAGCCGAGGCCCTGATTCGGCAACTACACTGTACCTCGGCATCGGGCTTTGTCTCCACGCACGACCTTGAACTGGGGCAGATGGGCCATACCGTCGATTACGTAACGAACTACCATTTCCAATCCGATGTAATAGCGGGCGAACTGCATTTCGATTACCGGCTGCGCCCCGGCATCTGTCAGAGTTTCAACGCCAGCCAGTTAATGCAGGCCATAGGTATTCAACTGTAGGGGCGGGCCCATGTGCCCGCCCGTTTGCTATTATTTCAGGCATAGCCCTGACGGGACAGTGGGTCATTATCATACAAAGTATACCATCTTCCTGATTTTTTATGGCTTTGTGCGATAAACCGCATATGAGGAATTTTCCTCAATGGGCCTGAGTTGCCGAACTGCTGTATTTACGCGGGCTATATTCTTTAGCCCGTACAAGCCTTAAATCCAATTCAACTATTTCCTTCACACAATCGGCAGGGATAACCCCCCGATTTATCCAGTTTATGACTGTTTCAGTATTCTTAATGCCGAATTTTAAGGCATAGTTCTTAGGAGTTAACCAATCTGTTAACGGATAGTCTATACCATGCAGTTGTAAGACCGCAATGACTTCCCGACGGGCGGCTTTACTTTCTTTTGTTACTTCTCTTAACTTGTTTAACAAAGCAAGGCTTATTTCTTCACTCATTTTACCGGGTAGGGTCTGATAAATCATCTCAGACACACGTTCCATATCTTCTGGTGTGCTAATCGCCTTAATGTGTTCCAATAACTGTGCTGTTTCCATTTTTCTTTTGCTTGTAAATTTCTTTCATGATGGAGGATGGGGAGCTACCCCCCCATCTTACTCGAACATCCGTCTCATTTCATACCATTTTTGCAACTCCTCAAGTGCCTCATCAATTACTTTCTGAACCTCGCTATTCGTTTCACCTTTTTGGGAAATCAGATCGCGCACACCATTTAAAATAGCTTCTTGAAATCGGATATGGCCTTCAATAAATTTACTTGCCATCTAAAATAATTTTAATTATATTTTATATTTGCTCAATTATAAAAAACAGACAATTAAACACCACCTGCCTTGAGTGGCTATACAAAGATACATATTGTTTGTTAGAAAACAAACAATATGTAAGATTTTTTGGGTGGAGAAAGCCAAGTAATAAACCTATTTCTGGACATCGCTGCTGGTTAAACTAGGTTATACCATCGGCCTGATTCATCCCGCCTAGTTGACAGGTTTCGCTATTGCCTGCTGAAAAACAACCAGCCACTCCCGAACTTTCCGAATTTTTTTGTAGCTTTGTCTGGCAAATAACAGAACCTGTTTATTTGCCATGAGTTTAGACACCACCAAGTTTCTCTACGAAGCACTCACCTACGACGACGTACTGCTGCTGCCCGCTTATTCGGAAGTGCTCCCCCGCGACACGCAGACCGATGCCCAGCTTACCCGCCACATTCGCCTGAACATTCCCCTGGTCTCGGCTGCGATGGACACCGTTACGGAGTCTGATCTGGCTATTGCTATGGCTCAGGAGGGCGGTATTGGCATCATTCACAAGAACATGAGCATCGACCAGCAAGCCGCCCAGGTGCGCAAGGTAAAACGCTCGGAAAGTGGTATGATTATCGACCCTATCACCCTGCTCGAAACGGCTACTCTGGCCGATGCCCTTAAAATCATGCGGGATTTTAAGATTGGGGGTATTCCGGTGGTGGACGAGCAGAATAAGCTGGTAGGGATTCTAACCAACCGCGACCTGCGTTTCCAGACCAATCTGTCGCAGCCCGTTACGGATCTGATGACCAGCAAAAACCTGATTACGGCCCGCGAAGGAGCCACTTTGGAGGAAGCCGAGAGCATTCTGCAACAGTACCGTATTGAGAAACTGCCCATTGTCGATGCTACCAACCGGCTGGTGGGTCTGATTACCTACAAAGATATTCTGAAGAAAAAGAGCCACCCCAATGCCTGCAAAGACGAGCTAGGCCGCCTGCGGGTGGGAGCCGCCGTGGGCGTTACACCCGACCTGATGGCCCGGATTGAAGCTCTGGTGAAGGCGGGCGTGGATGTGATTAGTGTGGATACGGCCCACGGCCACTCCAAAGGGGTGATCGACGCGGTTTGGGCCATTAAAGACCGGTTTCCGAAGCTCCAGGTGATTGCGGGCAACGTGGCTACCGGCGAGGGTGCCAAAGCCCTGGCCGATGCCGGTGCCGATGCTGTGAAAGTTGGAGTGGGGCCGGGCAGCATCTGCACTACCCGAATTATTGCCGGTATCGGGATGCCGCAACTCACTGCCGTTTACGATGCCGCTCAAGCCCTACAGGGTACGGGTGTACCGGTCATTGCCGATGGGGGTATCCGGTTCTCCGGCGATATTACCAAAGCAATTGCAGGCGGGGCCAGCACGGTCATGATTGGCTCCCTGCTGGCAGGTACTGAAGAAGCCCCTGGCGAGGTGGTACTTTACGAAGGTCGGCGGTTCAAGACGTACCGGGGCATGGGGTCGGTAGAAGCGATGGAAGAAGGCTCGAAAGACCGCTATTTCCAGGATGCTGAAGACGACATCAAGAAACTCGTACCCGAAGGAATTGTGGGTCGGGTGCCCGTAAAAGGCCGTGTGTCAGAAATTGTTTACCAGATGGTGGGTGGACTGAAAGCCGGGATGGGCTACTGCGGTGCCAAAGACATCCCCACCTTGCAGCAGGCCAAATTCGTGAAGATTACCTCCGCCGGTGTCCGCGAAAGCCACCCCCACGACATTCAGATTCAGAAAGAAGC
>JBBQUC010000217.1:0-6931 GCA_038212815.1 Cytophagales bacterium | reverse complement strand
CGGGCATGTCGGGAGTCCAGGTTTTAGCTACACCCCAGTTCTGGCGCAGGTCATCCAGGTCGTTCCAGTACCCCACGGCCATGCCAGCCGCGTAGGCCGCTCCCAGGGCGGTGGTTTCAGTAATCAGAGGCCGCACTACGGGGGTGTTCAGCACATCCGACTGAAACTGCATTAGTAATTCATTCACCACCATGCCCCCATCCACCCGCAGCGAACTCAGCGATACGGCGGCATCCTGCTCCATTGCCCGCACCACATCGAGGGTTTGGTAGGCCGTGGCCTCCAGCACGGCGCGGGCAATGTGGGCTTTGGTGACGTAGCGGGTCAGTCCCGCTATGACTCCCCGCGCATCGGCTTTCCAGTAGGGGGCATACAACCCCGAAAAAGCAGGCACTACATAGGCTCCGCCGTTATCGGCAACGCTGGCTGCCAACGGCTCCACATCGGAACTAGCGGCAATGAGGCCGAGGTTATCCCGCAGCCACTGCACCAGGGCACCCGCAATGGCCACGCTGCCTTCGAGGGCGTAGTGGGCCGGTTGCCCCGCAAACTGATACGCTACGGTGGTGAGTAGCCCGCAGGTAGAGGGCCGGATGGCCGTGCCGGTGTTCATGAGCAGAAAACAGCCCGTGCCGTAGGTATTCTTGGCCTGACCCGGCTCAAAGCAGGTTTGGCCCACCAGAGCCGCCTGCTGATCGCCCAGCACGCCCGTAATGGGTACACCTGGCAGTACCTCAGAGGTAACTGTACCAAACGCACCACTGCTGGGCCGAATCTGGGGCAGCATGGCCGCTGGCACGTCAAAATCGGCCAGCAGGTCAGCATCCCAGGTCAGGGTTTCGAGGTTCATCAACTGGGTGCGGCTGGCGTTGGTAGGATCAGTCAGGTGCTGCCCGCCGTGACTGCCCCCGTGCGACGGACCGCCGGTCAGGTTCCAGATCAGAAACGTGTCCATGTTGCCAAACAGGGCATCACCCCGCTCGGCATCGGCCCGCAGGCCCGGCACCTGATCCAGCAGCCACCGCAGTTTCAAGCCGCTAAAATAGGTGGCGAGTGGCAGGCCTGTTTTAGCCCGAAAGCGATCCGGGCCGCCCTGCCGGGCAAATTGGTTCACCAGGTCGCCGGTGCGGGTATCCATCCAGACAATGGCGTTGTGGTAGGGTTTGCCGGTATGCCGATTCCAGACCACGGTGGTTTCGCGCTGGTTGGTAATGCCCACAGCGGCAATATCGGTCACGGCCAGGTTAAGGTTAATCCGGGCCAGGGCAATCACTTCAAGGGTGTTATGCCAGATTTCGTCGGGGTCGTGTTCTACCCAGCCGGGTTGGGGATAAATCTGACTGTGTTCTTTCTGGGCGAGGGTGATGATGGCTCCCTGCCGGTCGAAAATAATGCAGCGGGTGCTGGTGGTTCCCTGGTCGATGGCGGCAATGTAAGCGGACATAAATAGATAGTGGGGTTAAGGGTATCGGCAAAAATACAAATCGGTTGTCGGCAAAATGCTTAATTTTATCGCGGTTCCATACAAGTTTACTAAACCCCTTATGCAACGCTTCATACTCATTCACGGCTACGTGGAGCAGTCCACCATTTTCGATCAGCTCATTCCGTTGCTGCCCTCGACCAACATCGTTAACATAAATTTGGTGGACGAGTTTGCCCGCTGGCAACCGCAACCGAAAATCAATGCGCTCGCGGTGGCGCAGTATCTGGCTGGTCATTATCAAATCTCGGCTACCGACGTAGTGATTGGTCACTCGATGGGCGGCTGGATTGCTATTCACCTGAAAGCGGTAACGGGCGCAACCACCATTCAACTCGGCTCTTGGACGGATCAGCAAAAGATTAATTTTCCGGTAAAATCCCTACCCATTCTGCGGCTGTTGCTGGTTTCGGGCCTCTCGCAGAGCCAGACACTATTGAACTACTTTAAGAAGCAGTACCACCTTGCCGAATCGAAGGCACTCTACAGCCAGTTGGTCGATGGCCTGGCTACCATGAGCCGCCACTACATCTGGCAGCAGCAGCAAACGCTCTTTGCCCCGGTTCCTCCCCTTACGGTGCAGCCCGATCTGCGGGTTCATGCCAAACGAGACAACATTGTGTTCACCCCCGACGAACCCTATACCGAGGTGCCGGGCGATCATTTTAGTCTGGTGTTTCACCCCGCTCTGGTGGCCGATGCTATCAATAACACACTACGCAGCCTGGCTCAGCCTGCGGTTAGTCCGCCGTCCATCTGAATGGCCTGGCCATTGCAAAATGCGTTTTCGGGAGAGCATAGCCATAAAATGGCCTGGGCAATTTCTTCGGGCTGACCAAAGCGGCCAATAGGAATCACCCGGCGCATCCGCTCTTCCATGTTGGGAGCCGTGTTGATGAGTTCATCCACCATGGCGGAGTGGGTATAGACTGGGCAAACGGCATTGACCCGGATATTCTGGCGGACGTATTCTAAAGCCGCCGTTTTGGTCAGGCCCAGCACGGCATGTTTGGCCGCGCTGTAGGGTGCCCCCATCACCATGCCGCGCACCCCGGCAATGCTCGAAATGTTCACAATTTTGCCGCCACCCTGCGTCAGCATCTGCCGAATCTGGGCCTGCATACCGTAGAACACTCCACCTACGTTGATGGCCATCATCTGGTCGAAATCGGCAGGGGTCTGGTCGATAAGCCGGGCGAATTTACCGCCGATACCCGCGTTGTTTACGCCAATATCCAGGCGGCCATACTGTTGAACGGTAGCCTGCACGGCGGCATCAATCTGTTCGTGGTGAGCCACGTCGCAGGGCACAAATAGGGCTTCGCCCCCGGCTTGTTTGATAGCGGCAACGGTCTGATGCCCACCGGCCTCGCTCACGTCGGTCACGACCACACTGGCCCCCTGTTGCGCAAATGCCAGGGCCGTAGCCCGCCCAATTCCCGACCCTGCGCCAGTAATAAATGCAACCTGATTCTGAAATGATGCCATAGGATGAAGGACTAAATATTCGCGAAAAATAAGCCAATTTCACGGTTTATTCACTAAGTTTCATCCATGAATACTAAAGGACGAATAGGGGGCCTGTGGCTGGCCGCCAGTGTATTTCTGTTACTGGCCGGATATACAGGATGGGCCAACCTGGGCCGCACGTACACCGGGCCACCTACCCCCAGTGCCATTATTCAGGTCGATACCATTGGGCACAACACGGGTCGGGGCAATCTGCTCGGTATTCAGCCGTGGATGAAGCCTGCCGATTATGCCAATGTCGGGTTGTTTTCGCAAAAAATGGATAGCTACCTGGAGCAAGCCCAACAGCGCGGACTCATCACACCCCGGAAAACTATTGTGGTACTGCCCGAATACCTCGGTACCTGGCTTGTGGCTATCGGCGAAAAGACGGGGGTTTATACGGCCCCTACCGTGCAGGACGCGCTAACGACGATGGTTCTCAGCAACCCCATTCCATTTATGAAGGCTTACCGGGCGGCACCCGATAGTCTCGGCGACAAAACAAAATACGCCGTTTTTGCCATGAAAGGGCCACAGATGGCGGCTGCTTATACCCAAACCTTCGCCGAGTTAGCCCACCGATACGGCGTTACTATTGTGGCGGGGTCTATTCTGCTGCCCAACCCCAGTGTGCAGCATGGGCAGGTGGTTGCCGGGCAGGGGCCGCTGTATAATGTGTCGGTGGTGTTTCGGCCCGATGGGCAGGCCGAAACACAGTTGGTAAAAAAGGTCTATCCTATTGCCGACGAACTGCCGTTTGTTTGCCCTACTCTTCCGGCCAGTGTACCTGTATTCGATACGCCCGCTGGTCGGCTGGGGGTGCTGGTCTGCGCCGACTCGTGGAACTCGCCCGTGTATAAAACCCTGCGGCAAAAGGGAGCTACGTTGCTGGCCGTGCCATCATACTCGGCGGGCGAGGGCATCTGGCAAACTGTTTGGAAAGGCTACAGCGGCATGCCTACCCCCGCCGATGCCCGCGCCGATGTGGGGAAATTAACCGAAGGCCAAGCCTGGATGGCTCACGCCATGGGTGGCCGCGCCCGACCTGAAGGGGGTATTCAGCGGGGGATAAACGTATTTTTGCGGGGGCACCTCTGGGATTTAGGGTCCGACGGTACGACCGTAGTGCTGGCCGACTCGGCCCGACTCACTAAATCGGTGTCTGGTGCTACGTTAACCTGTCTCTGGCTCTAATGATTGAGCTATTCCGCGAGGTTAAAGCGCACCTCCGCGCCGATTTTCGCGCCGACTTATACGGGGCCACTGCCCTGTTTCTATCCCTACTCATCACGGTCAACTACTGGCTGAATCTGGAGGATTCCTACATCGACGCTGACCCCACCAACCCCTGGCGGTCGGTCTGGTATGTTGGGCTATACGCCACCGCCTACTACGGGGCCGTTTGGCTTTGGACCCATTTTCATAAAAAACCCGAACTCTGGCGGCAGGGCCGGTTTTGGCGGCATACGCTGGTAGGGTTGGTGGTCTATTCGGTCTATGCCGGGTTTTATGGCTATGCCCACTGGAGTGAGCAACTGGTCAATGGGCAGATTTATACATACGCGTTTAAATGCCTTAGCAACCTGCAATCGGTACTGACCATTGTGCTGCCGTTGCTGCTCTACTACTGGCTGATCGACAAGCCCCAAAATGGGTTTTACGGCCTGAGGCCCAAACGCAAGGGGCTATTGGTGTATGCAGGTTTGCTGGCGCTGATGGCTCCGTTAATTATCTGGGCCTCGTATCAACCCGATTTTCTGCAAGCTTACCCCACCTACCGCGACACTAATGCCGACGAGTTTTTCGGGGTAGCTCCATGGGTAACGGCCCTGGTGTATGAGCTTTGCTACGGTTGGGACTTTGTGCCGACCGAACTGCTTTTCCGGGGGTTTCTGGTCATTGGCCTCAGCCGGGTACTGGGACGGGGGGCCGTGCTGCCGATGGTGGTCTGGTACTGCACCATTCACTTTGGTCGACCCCTGGGCGAGGCTATATCGTCGGTCTTTGGTGGGTATATTCTGGGCGTACTGGCCCTCAACACCCGCAGTATCTGGGGCGGTATGCTTATCCATATCGGTATTGCCTGGGGTATGGATGCTGCCGCATTCTGGCAAGGTGGGGTTAGCGGGTAGAGCAACGTTGCCGATGCACTTCACTACCGACTAACCCGCCAAACCCTCACACCCGGAAACCGCTTTACTAGCTGCCTGCCGTGGCGGGGGGTGGTTAAACTGAAGACCTTGGTGAGGGCATCGGCTTGCACACCCGTGGGGGCCAGTACGGTAACTTGCGGGCTGTGGCGCAGACCTAACCCGGAGTGGGGATTCATAATGTGCGAGTACCGCCGACCTTTATAGAGCAGATACCGAACCTGATCGCCAGAGGTGGTGATGGCCTGGTTAGTTAACCGCAGGATAGTGTCGGTTTTAAGGGATAGCCGGGCCGCAATTCGCCAGCCAGCCGGATCGTCGGGCGGGGCATTGGTCGCCAGAATATCTCCCCCCAGGTCAATCAGGGCCGATTGGATACCCAGCTTGGTGAGTAGTTTTCCTGCTTCGTCAATGGCATACCCTTGCCCAATACCCCCCAGGTCGAGCCGCATACCAGGGCGGGTTAACTGCACAGACCGGGCTGCTGAATCCAGTTCGACAAATTGATACCCAACCGCCCGTCGTGCCCGTCGGCGTTCTACCGCCTTTGGAAATCCTCCCCGCCGAACGGCCCTGCGCCACAGCAATGAGAGCGGCCCCAGCGTTGGGTCGAACCGCCCCGCCGATAAGCGGGCAATGGGTAGGGATTGGCGCAGTACATCGAATAAGGGGTAGCTCACCGGCACCCATTGCCCCGTACCCGCCGTGGCCGACAGCCGGTTTATCTCAGAGTTGTCGAGGTAGTCGCTCATGACCTGGTTGAGCGTATCCATGCGGGCATACACGGCCTGCCGGGCGGTCAGGGCCGCTACCGAATCGGGAGCATACATCGTGAGGGTGAACTGTGTGCCCATCAGGCCCCGCTGAAAGGTAAAACGCGATAGGGACTGTGAATGGGCTGGCCCGCAGTGAAAGAACCCTGGTACGATCAGCAGTAGGAGCCAGCGGCCACGCATGGGGTTACTGTTTGCCGCCGTATTGCTTCATCATCTCCTGCATTAGTTTCTGCCGCTCAGCGGGCGACATGTTCTTCATCTTCTCCGGGTCGAAACCTTCCGTTTTCTGGTAACCTTTCGGAATGATAAACAAGGCTGCCGACACCGGGCGAGGGTCGTAGCGCACCAACTCCATGTTCATCCCCCCTTTATCGCCCGGCGACTTCATTTTTACAAAAAAGCCATCGGCGCCGTTTTTAACCAGTTCGCTATATACATCGCTACTGCCAAAATTGCGGCTGGTTTTCCAGAATGAAGCCAGGCTCTCGTAACCAGGAATGGCTTTGGTGGTCCAGACTTCCATCCCGCCTTTCGCGAACGAGAGCAGGACGTGGGTACAGGGCAGGTTCTGCACGGTCTCTTTACCCAAAATCTTCACTGTGGTTTTGCCATTGGTGGTGCTGTTCACGGTGTTCATCTCGGTTTCGGTGTAGGTATGGTTAGCCTCGTTGAGGGTAACCATGGTTTTGGGATTGCTCTTCAGCATCAGCACCGACTGCTTGATAGGCCGGGTGGCTCCGGGCAGGGCCATGGTAGCATCGGTGCGCACGTTGCCATTGGCAAAATACAGGGTGCTGGAGGAGGTCATACCCTGTGCTCCGCCGTTACCCAGCGTCATTTTATACTCGATAGTGCCCTGCTGTGCCCAGGCAGAGCGGGTTAGTAGCAGGCAGCAAACAAGAATGAGGTTTTTCATGGGGTGTATAATTACGTTATTCAATGGGAGAATCAACAATGCGTACTGCTTTCCAGAGGCCGCGAATATCAGACAGGCCAATGGTTACGCTGCC
>JBBQUC010000216.1:0-6940 GCA_038212815.1 Cytophagales bacterium | reverse complement strand
GGAGTAGCCGCACATCGGTAAGAGCCTCGGCGGTGGCTGAGCGGGCTTCGGCATCGAGCAGGGCCAGTTCGCCAAAGAAATCGCCTTTTCCGAAGCGGGCCAGTAATTTGCCATTATCGAGAATGCCTACCTCACCGGCGTAAATAATAAACATGTCGGTACCCAGATCGCCCTTGTTAAAGATAACCTCTCCTTCGTGGTAGGTCACCTCGCGTAGAATCGGCGTGACACTACTCAGCACGTTTTCGGGGGTTTGGGCAAAGAGACTGGTACTTTTCAGAGCCAGAATCAGCTCGATGTCGGAGATACGGGAGGAGGTAGCAGACGAGTGGGTCATGAGCAAAGCCGGTAAGGCAGAGAATTGGGTCAGTAGCCGGTCATAGTCGGCGGGGTGTTGCTGCCCGAAAGCGGTAAACGCAATGGCGGCACTCTCGCGAAAAAGCCGCAGTGGGTGGTCGAGGTACTGAATAAGCCGTTCAGCAGTGGTGTGGTCGGGTACAGACTGCCTCAGAGCTGCACTAACCGACCAGTCGGAGAACTGCGTTTCGCCCTGGTGTACAATGTAGGAAACGATTGGCTCCGGGTCGCGGAAATGACCTACTTCAGCATCGACAAGCCTGACTTTTTCGGCTCGTGACCAGTCTGGATCGACCAGTGCCTGCAAGGTCTGATAAACTGGTCGCGGAATCAGGTTATCGAGCAGTTCAAGGGCATTAGCCCGGCGTTCGCGGGCGGGGTGGGCAATGCCCGCCCAGGCATGAGCAATGGCTTCGGGGTCGTATAACTGGGTAAGCCAGCAAAAGAGCCGTTGGGTTAGTACATTCAGGTCATAATCGAGCGAATTGGCCAGGGTCGTATCGGCCTGGGCCGCCCCGTGAATTAGCCGCTGTGCATGCACTAACTCAGTCTGCAAGAGATGCCTGAACACGCCCTCATCGGCAGGATGAGCCTGAAACCGGACCAATGCGCTACCTGCCAGCAACCGAATTCTCAGGTCGGGCCGCTGGGCCAGTCCCGTCAGCACCTGCCGACTGCCGGGGGTAAGAATGGTACTGCACACCGCAATGATCCGACTGGCAAGGAGCCGGTTATCTCCTTGCTGGGTGGCTAGTTCGATCAGTAGGGGCAAGGCCACTGCTCCCTGCGCTTTGAGGCTACCCACCGCCACCCGCCCCAGCCCGGTATGGGGGAGCAGATCAACCAGTTGGCGGGTTAACTGGGGGCTGGTTAACTGTCCGGCGGCCTGCCCGGCGGCCTTTGCCAGGGTCAGGCTGGGCTGTTGCAGGGTAGCGGCCAGCACAGGGGCATAGTCGGCCAGGTGCAGTGCACCGATAATGGAAAACCCCGCCAGTTTAGGGGTTGGCTCGGTAGCCTGGAGCAGCGCATCGAGGCTTTGACGGGCCGACGCGTCGGTTGGGTTACGTTGTAGCACCCCCCGTACGGCTCCCTGCCGGATATGCAGGTCGCTGTGGTGTACTAACTGACTCTCGGTGAGGATGGCTACATCAGGTTGGCTGCATAAGAGCCAGGCAGCCTGTTCACGCAGACTATCATCGGGGTCGGTGAGGGCCGCGTGGCTAAGCAGGTTGGCGGGTACGTGCAGGTTGTTGGTGCCAATGGCCGTTAACACCCGGCGACGAACCAGGGGATTGCCATGATTGAGCAGTGGGGTTACCTGTTTGCTCAACTCGGCAGGGTTATACTGGTCGAGCCAGCCAATAGCGGCCAGCACGGCATCGAGCTGAGGACTGTTGAGGTTGGCGAGTACTCCATTGAGGGCTTCAGTGGGCATAGCCAGTTGCCCACCTTCCAGAAACCGTTTTCCAATGGCATCATTCAATTCTGTGAGGTAATGGCGGTAGGTGCGTCGGAGCAGCATGATAGCTCCGCCCAGCAGTATGGCCCAAACCAGCGGCACCCAGCGTTCAATGCCGGAGTGGCTATGCAGCACGGCAATCATCAGACCAGCCAGTCCCAGTCCCAGCGGCTCGTAAAACCCTTTGGCCAGGGTGTGGCCCTTCAGTCGTTGGGCGGGCGAGAGAGGCTGAAACAAGACCAGAAAAACGGGGTCGAACAGGGCACGGCGAGCCACCTCGAAACTGAGATACAGGCCACAGAAATAAATCAGCCGCTGGGTTTCGTTCGTATCCCAGCGCATCATAGCGGCTAGTCCCAGCACACCCAATAACCCCAATACGGGTAGCACCAATAACGACCGCCGAACCCCAAACCGGTCGAGGGCCTGGTGCGACAGCAGCAGCTTTACCAGCATGGCTACGCCATAGGTTAGGGCCAGTACATAGCTGACGTACTTGATAATTTCGGCCTGACTATGAAACTTGTGCTTGACGTTGATGAAAAAATTGTACTCGATTTCGGTAGCTACTGCTGCCAGTGCTGCCAGGCTCAGGCACATAAAAAACACCAGTTCGCTACCGCCAAACAACTGCTCGATAAACCGGGCCGTTACCCGCCGGGTTGTGCGGGGCGGGCGGTGGGCAGTGTGTACTTCATGCGCCCTAAAGGTGCGTTGCAACACGTACATAGCTCCCAGGAAACAGGCAAACGAGACCAGCAGCAGCAACAAAATATCAGTATGGGCGTGTACCAGAGCTGCCAGCACTGCCCCCATAGCTTTGGCCGGCATATCGCCCGCGCTAATTACGCCAAACAGCCGTTTGCCCTGCCGGGTATCGAACACCACCGCCGATACGCCCCAAAACTCCAGATTGGTGAGCAGGTAAATGGCTCGATACCCGGCCATAATGGCTACGGCAGCCGCCACGGAATGCCCCGCCCAGATTAATACGCCAATAATACCGGTTAGCACCACCACTGCCCCTAGCACCCGACTAGCCAGACTCTGTAAGGCCAGATGATGTTCGTAGTGCGAATACACCTTGCCAATACCCATCATGAGTAGGGCTGAGAAGATATACGCTACCGGCAAACTGGTTTCCGGCTCGTGTTCGAGGAGAATGGCATTGGCCGCTACATACACCAGAATGGTGCCAACCCCCAGCAAAAAACTATGCCAAAAGAACAGCCAGACCGTGCGCACCTCCTGCAACCGGACACCAACCAATTTTGTTAACCTGGGAGCTTTGAGCATAGGTGAGTGAATCAGGAACTTAAAAAATCTTCCCAATCAGCAACCTGTCCTTTTTTCAGGACGCGGGGAAACTTGTTTTGCCCACCGAGTTTGCCTTTCGATTCCATCCAGTTATAAAACGTGCTTGTTGGCAGTACGGTCAGCAACACATTTTTCAGCGCGTGTCGCCGTTCTACGGCGTAGTCGTCGTTCAGTCCGTTTAGGTGACCATCGATGCGGGTGCGGAGTTGGTCGGCATCTACGGCATCGTCGGTGCCAATGTACCAATGGTGGGCAAACAGCGGGTCGTGGTTGATACCGACCACCGTAAACTCGCGCACGGTGATGCCCAACTCGCCGGAGGCTAGCTCAACGGCTTTGTTCATGTTATCGACCGACAGGTGTTCACCACATAAACTCAGAAAATGCTTGGTACGGCCCGTAATCACAATCTCGGCCAGGGCTTTACTGGTAAACCGCACTGTGTCGCCAATGAGGTATCGCCAGGCACCAGAGCAGGTCGAAATGAGCAGGGCATACTCTTTGCCTTCCTCTACCTCGTCGATCATCAGCGTTTGGGGGTTGGGCAGCAAGCCTCCATCGGTATCGAAATTCTGCTCCGTAAAGGGGATAAACTCATAAAACAGCCCATTATTCAGCACAAGTTGCATGCCCTCGGCATTGGGATGAGTTTGGTAGGCAATAAATCCCTCGGAGGCCAGGTAGGTTTCAATGTAGGTGATGGGGTGAGCCAGCAGTTTCTCGAACCCTTTTTTATACGGCTCGAACGACACCCCCCCGTGGCAGAATACCATCAGGTTGGGCCACACATCATGAATGGTTTTGGCTCCGTAGCGGGCAATGATTTTCTCCATCAGCAATTGAATCCAGGCGGGCACACCCACAATGTAGCCAATGTCCCAGGTAGCGGCCTGTTCGGTTATCTCATCGAGTTTATGGCCCCAGTCGCGCTCGCGGGCAATGTCCTTGCCGGGTTTGTAAAACTGCTGAAACCAGAACGGAATCTGTGCTGCCGTAATCCCGCTGAGGTCGCCCTCGAAATGCTTGCCTTTCAGGTTCAGTTCAGTGCTGCCACCCAGCATCAGAAACCCTTTCTCATAAAGTTCGGCGGGGAGGTGCTGGTAGCGGCCCAGGGTTAGCATCTGGCGTACGCCCGTTTTTTGAATGGCCCTGACCATTGCTTTGGTGACCGGGATAAACTTAGAGGCTGCTTCTGAGGTGCCTGAACTGAGCGCGAAGTATTTAACCCGACCCGGCCAGGTAACGTTGGGTTCGCCCGCATGGGTGCGGTGCCACCAGGCCTGATACAGCGAGGTATAGTCAAAGACTGGTACCTGCTGCTTGTAGAGGTCATAAAAAGTCTTACCCTCTTGGGTCAGAGCCGCATTCAGAATTTTATCGAATCCATATTGCTCCCCAAAATCGGTGAACTGGGCTTTTGAGAGCAGTTTTGCCAGGGCTTTTCGCTGTAACTTCACCGGGTTCAGCTGTCGCTGCCGCACCACGTTGGTCAGCTTAATCCCCCGCTTGAGTAAGGTTCCTAGTAAGGCCATCTGTTATAAATTCCATGCTTTCATCGTATCCACGGCATCGTAAGCTGTCAGGTCGTACTGGCAGGGTACTACCGATACGTAATTTTGGGCCAGGGCAAACTCGTCGGTATCTTCGCCCGTGTCGGGGTTGATAAAATTGCCCGCCAGCCAGAAATACCGTCGCCCGTGTGGGTCGCGTCGTTCGTCGAAAATCTCCTGCCATTTCGCCTTCGCCTGTCGGCAGATTTTTATCCCCCGCAGCGGCTCCGGGCCTTTGGCCGGGAAATTCACGTTCAGGGCCACCCCTTTGGCCAACCCCCGCTCCAGCACGGCGCGGGCAATGGCCAGAATAGGTTCTTCCGTATGCGAAAAATCGGGTTGCCGACTGAAATCACCCAGCGAGAAACCAATAGCCGGAATTCCTTCGATAGCTGCTTCGATAGCTGCCGACATGGTGCCGGAATAGAGAATACTGATCGACGAGTTGCTGCCGTGATTGATGCCACTGACTACCAAATCGGGGGCGCGGTCTTTCAGTACATGGTGCTTGGCCAGCTTTACACAGTCGGCGGGGGTGCCAGAGCATTCGTAAGCAGGTATATCGGCAAAAATAGTGGCTGGGTATAGCCGGAGCGGGTTGGCAATAGTAATGGCGTGACCCATACCCGATTGCGGACTGTTGGGAGCTACTACCACCACCGTGCCGAGTTGCTGCATGAGCCGCACCAAGGTGCCAATGCCCTGCGATGTGATTCCGTCGTCGTTGGTAACTAAAATAAGCGGTTTATGATTGGGCATATCCGTTTTTCAGTTGGTGAGTCAGGGGGTTGGTCAGTAACTAGCTACTCACAGACTCACCAACTGAAAAACTGGCTCACTAATTTGTACAAACATACGAATATTGGCGGGGTTAGGCAGGGTGGTAGCTTTTATAACCCTGGAGTGGCGTATAGCCGGGCGAGTGTTTGCTGTAATAGCCCGTGCCGTCGTAAGGCCGACGGGTGGGGTCGGTCAGGCAGGCATCGGCACAGGTGCCCTGGTGTTGCCAGCCGCAGTTGTGGCACAGGGCTACGTGGTTGTTGCAGACTGGGCTGGCGCAGTTGATAAGCCGGTCGGTGGGTTGCCCACAGCGGTAGCAGACCGACACTACGGCGGGGTTCACAGCGTTGACAGCTACGGCCACGCGGTTGTCGAACACGTAACAGGTACCATCAAAATCTTCACCCCCTTCTTCTATGCCGTACTTAATAATGCCGCCATGCAGTTGATACACGTTCTCGAACCCCTGCGCCAGCAGATAGGCACTGGCTTTTTCGCATTTGATGCCCCCCGTGCAATAGGTGATAACTTTTTTGGTTTTCAGGTGTTCGATTTCATGGATGTGGTCGGGCAATTCGCGCAGGTTTTCCATATCGAAAGTAACGGCCCCTTTAAACCGCCCCACGGCATGTTCATAATTCGACCGCATGTCTACCAGTACCACATCGGGGTCGTTTTTCAACTGCCGAAATTCGGCGGGTTCGAGATGAATCCCCGTTTGCCGCAGCGGATCGACGGGCAGGTCGGAGTGAACAATTTCGGGTTTGACCCGGACATGTAGTTTCTGAAAAGCGTGGCCCTCGTGTTCGTCCACTTTAAAGTCGATATGGGCAAAGCGAGGGTCGGCCCGCAGGGTGTTCATGTAGGCATCGCAGTCGGCGGCTACCCCCGATAGTGTGCCGTTCAGCCCTTCTGGAGCGACAATAATTCGCCCCAGCAGGTTTAGCCGCAGGCATAATCGATGGTGCTCTTCCCGAAATTGCTCCGGGTTGTCGATGCGCGTATAGCAATAGTAAAGAATAACGCAGTACGGTTTCATGGGACAAAATTAACCAATAACCACTAATCAAGATGCACTTGGCCTTAACTGGAAATATTGGCGCGGGCAAGACTACCCTGGCCCGCCTGCTGGCTGCTCATTATGGCTGGGAGGTTCTCTACGAAGCCGTGGAGGGCAACCCCTACCTGGTCGATTTTTATGCCGACATGCCCCGTTGGGCCTTTAGCCTGCAAATTTACTTTCTGAATAGTCGCTTCACCCAAATGCGCCGGGTTCAGGACGTGGCTGGGAAAAGTGCCGTTATTCAAGACCGTACCATTTATGAGGATGCCCATATTTTTGCCCGAAACCTGTATGAGAATGGCACGTTAACCGAGCGCGACTACCAGACTTACCGGGGGTTGTTCGAGAATATGCTTAGCCTGGTGCGCCCCCCCGACCTGATGATCTACCTCCGCGCTGACCTGCCGAAACTGA
>JBBQUC010000215.1:0-6965 GCA_038212815.1 Cytophagales bacterium | reverse complement strand
GGCGGCAACAACCGCAGCCGGGGTGGGGGCATTGGCCCCATTGTCTTCCCGACTACCTTCTCCGGCTGGGGCAGTTCATCGAGCGGCTGGGGCGATGGCAGCAGCGGAGGTGGGGGCGGTTTTGGGGGCTTTGGGGGCGGCAGCTTCGATGGGGGCGGTGCCGGAGGCAGTTACTAACAGGGTGTTTTTATGGGTTGATGCCTTGTTAGCCCATTTATAAGTGGTAGTCTGACTGAATATAGCACTGATTATAGAACATTTCCCGGAATAATTCAATAGCTACTTACTACCCTTACTTGATTACCTAATTTCACTTCACCTCTCCCCTAACGGCAAATTCGTGGCGACCAAAGTAGGTAAGTTGCTGGAAACCCTCCAACTGATAGGTCTGCACCTGCCAGTGTTTGTCAGACCCCAAGCCGCTTTGGAGCCGTAAATGACGCTCAGAATGATAGAGTGGATTATCGGTAGCCAAGACTGCTGTTATTTGCCGGGGTTGCCGGGTAGCAGCATCAAGTTGCACCGTCAGGGAGCGCACGGTTAATTTCTCCTCGGCTTTTTTCAGGGTATATTGATAGGTCAGCGAGTCGGGCCGGGTAATTTGGTAGCTGTTCCGAAAGGCTGGTTTATTGATGTCGGCCTGGGTAAACAGCTCCAGTTCGCGGGTCCAGTTAACGGTGCGGGTACGCTGGCGTTGGGTCTTACCATCAATGCTAGCCTGCTTGTCGATCAGCGGCTTCTCCCGAATAAGCTGGGTTATCTGCCCCTTCACGTATCCGGGCACATCATAATATACATTGGGCTGGTTTTGGCCCGACGGTGCGGTACAGGCAGTTGCTGCCAACAGCAGCACAAGAAGCAGACATGATTTCATGTTAAAAATTGCCCTCTGCTTTCAGGCAGAGGGCTGGTTGTCAATTCAACGAGGGTAGCGAGCGCAAAGTTCGGGTAGCTACCCCACAATCAAGTTTTCGCCGGTCATGTCATCAGGTTGTTGCACCCCCATCAGGTATAAAATAGTAGGGGCAATATCGGCGAGTTTACCATCTTTCAGGGTTGGGTGATACTCCGTATCGGCCAGAATGCAGGGCACCAACGCGGTAGTATGGGCCGTATTGGGCGTACCATCGTCGTTAATCATATATTCAGCATTCCCGTGGTCGGCAATAATAATAGCTGTATAGCCACTGGCCAGGGCTGCCGTTACCACATCGCGGGTGCAGGTGTCCACCGTTTCAGCAGCTTTTACCACCGCAGAAAACACGCCCGTGTGTCCAACCATGTCGGTATTGGCAAAATTCAGGCAAATAAAATCGGCAGTGCTTTGTTGCAACTCCGGCAAAATAGCATCCCGAATGGCGTAAGCCGACATTTCCGGTTTCAGGTCGTAGGTTTTCACATCCTTTGGCGACGGACACAGCAGCCGTTTCTCACCCGTGAAGGGTTCTTCGCGCCCACCCGAAAAGAAGAAGGTAACGTGTGGGTATTTCTCCGTTTCGGCAATGCGGATTTGGGTTCGACCTGCACTGGCCACTACCTCGCCGAGAGTTTTCTGTAGGTTGTCTTTATCAAAAATGACCTTAACCCCCGTAAATTCCGAGTCGTAGTTGGTCATAGTGATATAATCGAGGGCAAGTTTTTTCATCCCCTGCTCCGGAAAATCATGCTGGGTGAGGGCTTGGGTTATCTCGCGGCCCCGATCGGTGCGGAAGTTGAAGCACAGTACCACATCACCCTCCTGAATAGTGGCTACGGGTGAGCCATCAGCCTTCACCACTACAATGGGTTTAATAAACTCGTCGGTAATCCCCTCGGCATACGATTGCTGGATGGCTGCCAGCACCTGGTCGCGCTGCACGGGCAGGCCATCGCCATGCACCATCACCTCATACGCCTGTTTTACCCGCTCCCAGCGGTTATCCCGATCCATCGCATAAAACCGGCCTACCACACTGGCCAACTGCCCGGTGGTTTGGCTCATTTGTTCCTGCAAGTCGGCCAGGTAGCCAATGCCCCCTTTCGGGTCGGTGTCGCGGCCATCGGTAAAGGCGTGAACAAACACGTTTTGCAGGCCATGCCGGTAGGCAATGGCCAGTAGTGCTTTCAAGTGTTCGATATGCGAATGAACCCCACCATCAGATACCAGGCCAATGAAATGAACATTTTTGGCGTTCGTGCGAGCATAATTCAGCGCGTCGATCAATACGGGCTGCGTATCGAGGGTATGCTCTTCCACAGCCTTATTCACTTTCACTAAATCCTGGTAAACGACCCTCCCGGCTCCCAAATTCATGTGACCAACTTCGGAGTTACCCATCTGCCCGGCGGGCAAGCCCACGGCCAAACCGGATGCCTCCAGTTTACTGTGGGGATATTGTGCCAACATCGAATTGACAAAAGGCGTGTTGGCAGCCGCTAGTGCCGACCGGTCCGGTTGGGTAGTAATGCCCCAGCCGTCCATAATGATAAGAATGACTTTTTTGTTCATAAGGTAATGAGTTCTTTCACTCGTTGATGTCATTAACAAGATAGGCTAACAGTTTCTGGCAGCAACGGTGTGCAATTTCATATACTTCTTCAAATACCTCAGGGCCTTCGTAATACGGGTCAGGCACGTTGGGTTGGTCATTGATGGCGGGATCAAATTCGCGCAGCAAAAATACATTGTCGTTATGCACCAGCCCTACCGAACGTTGGCTGATTTTCATTACCGCTTCATAGTTAGCTTGATCCATCGCCACAAAATAATCGAACATGGCGAGGTCTTCGCCAGTCATTCGTCGGGCACGGTGGGTAAGAGTCAGGCCATGTTCGAGGGCATTTTCGCGGCTACGACGGTCGGGTAAATCACCAAGATGATACGACGAAGTGCCGGCAGAATCGCAGCTAAACTGCTGGGCCAACCCCTGCTCAGCCACCAATTCCCGAAATACCCCCTCTGCCACCGGCGACCGGCAAATATTGCCTAAACATACGAACAGCACAGAAGGCATGATTCAGTTGGTGAGTTGGTCAGGGTGGGTAGCTCACTTCTCAATTGGCTCATTGTTTTCGTCCACGATAACGAACACGTCCTCATTCCGTTTTTTCATCAGATATTTCTCACGGGCAAACTTTTCGCGCAGGCGTTGACTACCCAGCACCTCGCGCTGTTGCACCTGAACGGCCTCGGTGCTCTCGGCGTAAAATGCCTTCTCACCTTCCAACTCCCGCAGCTTACGCCAGTTTTGGAACTGCGTCGGTAAATCGTTGGTATCGAAAAATACCATCCAGACCAACAGGCCAAGCCCCGTGGCGAGGTAAAAGTTGCGGGAGAGTCTTTTAAGCATAGTTGAAAGTACCGCACCCCTACGAGTAGGGGTGCGGTGCTCATTTAGAATTTCAGGCCCGGAAAATAAGCCGTTTCGCCAAGTTCTTCTTCAATCCGCAGCAGTTGGTTGTATTTGGCCATCCGGTCGGAGCGCGAGGCCGAACCCGTTTTGATTTGACCCGTGTTGAGGGCAACGGCCAGATCAGCAATGGTAGCATCTTCGGTTTCGCCAGAGCGGTGCGACATAATGTTTTTGTAGCCATTCCGCCTGCCCAGGTTCACGGTGTCGATGGTTTCAGTCAATGACCCAATTTGGTTTACCTTCACCAGCACAGCATTGGCAATGCCCGCGTCGATGCCCTGTTGCAGACGGGTTACGTTGGTAACAAACAAGTCGTCGCCGACCAACTGTATTTTTTTACCAACCAGTTCGGTCTGGGTTTTCCAGCCATCCCAATCGTCTTCGGCCATCCCATCTTCAATTGACATAATTGGGTATTTAGCCACCCAATCCGCCCAATACTGAGCCATCTGGGGCGAAGTCAGTTTATCGCCAGTCGATTTCTTAAAATGGTACTCTTTGGTTTCGGGATTATAGAACTCCGAGCTAGCAGCATCCATCGCAATCCAGACATCTTCGCCGGGGCGGAAGCCTGCTTTTTCGATGGCCTGAATCACAATTTGAATCGCTTCTTCATTCGATTTGATGTTGGGGGCAAAACCACCTTCATCGCCCACGTTAGTCGATAACCCTTTCGATTTCAGTACTTTTTTGAGCGTATGGAAAATCTCGGTACCCATCCGCAGGGCTTCCGAGAAGGTTGGTGCGTTGGCCGGCATAACCATGAACTCCTGAAAATCAATGGAGTTATCAGCATGACTACCCCCGTTCAGAATGTTCATCATCGGCACGGGCAGGGTGTTCGCATTGACCCCGCCAATGTAGCGATATAAGGGCAGGCCAGCCTCCTGTGCGGCTGCTTTGGCCACCGCCAGCGATACGCCCAGAATAGCATTAGCACCCAGATTCCCTTTGTTAGGGGTGCCATCCAGCTCCAACATGATTTTATCAATCAATCCCTGCTCAAATACGGATGCACCTACCAACTCCGGGCAGATTAAATCATTCACATTCGCTACAGCTTTCAGCACACCTTTACCCACATATACGCTGGCATCGTCGTCGCGGAGTTCAACCGCTTCGTGGGTGCCGGTCGATGCTCCCGATGGCACAGCAGCCCGGCCTAAAAACCCGTGTTCTGTGCGAACATCTACTTCAACGGTTGGATTGCCCCGCGAATCAAGAATTTGCCGGGCATGAATGCTTTGAATGGTACTCATGAAAGGTGTTAACTGTTAATGGTGAAAAAAATTCTTTATTGAATACTAAAAACGAGGCAAGGCTCTTGTTTCGAGGCTCAAGTTAGCAAAAATCTTAGCCATCTCTCCTGTTCTTCTGCATATACGTCTGCTGACAAAGTGGCCTTTAAGCCCTTACTTACCTATTTTTATCAACGAAAAAACCCATTTTGTAACCGTATAATAAAAATATGCTACCCTGTTGCAGGGGTAACTTATGGGTGCCTTAACTTGGCAGAAAGTTTATTCTTACGAGAAGGGTCTTCAAGCCTTTACTTAACTGTCTGGATTAAGTAAACCCTTTACACATTGGCTTATTCTAATCGGGTATATGTTGCTTTATTAAGTCATTTAGGTACATTATATTACCGTTTAATAACCTAGTGTTACTTAGTGAAGTAATGACTGTCTAAAGAAAACAGCCAAATACCAGCCCCATAAATATGGAAAAGTTAAAAAGAAACCGTGCAAAAACAACAGAACGAATTGTCAATGCGCTGGAAGAAGTAATTACAGAACGTGGCCTTGAAGGCATCGGCATCAATCGCATAGCAGAACGGGCAGGGGTCAGCAAAGTACTTATCTATCGGTATTTCGGAGGGCTGGAAGGGCTAATGGAATACTACGTCAAAATGGGAAAACTGTTCCCAATTCTGCCCCCCGCTGTTCTCGACCAGATTCGCCCCTTACATGAGTCCGATTTAGCCCGTGTCTGGTATCGCCAGGTAATCCAAACGTTCCGGTTTTTCAGAACCTTCAAGGCAGCCCGCGAGGTACTGAAAGCCACCATGATTGAAAACGATGTGACGGCCGACGTGACCAGCCGGGCACAGGATGAAGAGATGACCCGCCTGGTCAAGCAACTTTCTTTTGTCGATGGGGCCGACTCCGAAGCCGTGTCGGCAGTCATTATTGGGGCTATGGCGCACCTAACCCTCCTCGCCCAGAATAACCGCACCATGATTGGCATTGACCTGCGCAGCGAAGAAGGCTGGCAGCGGATCGAGAACGCGATTAAGACCATCTATATTTCCCTGAATAAAATGGCTATCCAGTCGAAGGCCACCACCCTCGAACTCCAGTCGGCAGTAACCCCAACCGGACGGTGGTAAAGTCTGTAAATTGTGGTTAGCTGAGGCCTCAGCTAACCACAATTTACTTGATAGTGACCGTTTTTTTATCTACACCAAATCCCTTGATGGTGAGTGATTTCCATTGCTTTGGCAGTTTGGTTTTCAGTTGCACAATCCCGGCTGGCGTAATATCGAGACCCCCAAAACCATTCATGACGGCCTGCAACATGCCCCCGGCACCGGTGGCAAAATACGGATTAGTACCCCCCGCCGTTTCTGACAATACCCCAAACGGCGGCACCTCATTGGGCTTATAGCTTTTAATAAACCAGCCATACGCCTTATCGGTATCGCCCAGGCGGGCATGCAGCGTTGACAGTACCGACCAGCCCATTGCCGGGCCATCGGGCGAGTAGCGTGGCTCGTAGTAGGCCAGGTCTTTCTTGATGGTGGCTTCGTCGCTTACAACCGTGAGTGGATACGCCAGCAGGTTTACATCGGCCTGCTTAATAGTTACCCCATCGTACGTCCGGTTTTCTTTAGTGGTGCCATCCGCAAACTTCAGAATCGGGATATTGGCCGCTACAGTTGCCCAGTCAGGATTCGGCGAAATGCCCAGTTCCTGAGCGGCTTGGGTAGCAAACCGGAGCGACGTTTTGGCTATACCGTTTGTAAAGGCATTGTCGTCGATGTTCTCCTGCCACTCGTTAGACCCTATCACGTTATTGATGTGGTAATTACCCGGTGAATCGCGCTCGACCCGGCTGGCCCAGAAATCGGCTACTTCTTTTAGCATGGGGTAGCCACGGGTACGGAGCCACTCTTTGTCTTTAGTCACTTCATAATATTTCCAGAAAGCCCAGCCGACGCAACCCGTAATATGGTGCTGAAACGGCCCGGTCAATGCCCAAACAGGGGTAGCTTCCTGCCCATCGGCATCTGATTCCCACGGAAACATTACGCCGGCATAGCCGTGACTAAACGCATTTTGTTTGGCCATGGCCATGCGCTCAAACCGGTACTCCAGCACCGACCGGGCAATGTCGGGCTTGAGTATGAGCAGTGGCGGGTACATCCAGAGTTCGGTATCCCAGAATACGTGACCATTATACCCTAGTCCTGACAGACCCATGGGCGAGAGACTATAGCCTGTGCCCTCGCGCACAAATGAGTAGAGGTGGTACAAGGCCGACCGCACTGCTTTCTGGTCGCCCGCGTCGCCG
>JBBQUC010000214.1:0-7007 GCA_038212815.1 Cytophagales bacterium | reverse complement strand
CATGGCCCCCGACAGCGGTGTCATCGAGTCGTGCATGGCGTTGACCGAGCCGTTAGAGGTGGCCGTTGATGTGATGCCCCAATAGGCCGAAGCCGCCGAGCCAAACCGGATTTCCTTGCCTTCCATGCTGCCCAGTATCTGACTGATACCCATGCGATCAATGGCCGGGTTGCCTTTTAACTCCGCCAGAATAGACGGTGTCAGCAGGCAGAAAAAGCCGACTGTCATGACTAAAAATATGGAGTTGGCCAGTTTTCGCCCGTGCGACGGACCGTGGTTCAGGTAAAAGCCCAATGCGAAAACTAATGCAATCGGAATCAGAATGATACTAATGTCTTCAACTACATTGGTCAGGTAATTGGGGTTTTCGAGCGGATGCGCCGAGTTGACCCCGAACCAGCCGCCCCCGTTGGTGCCAAGCTGTTTGATGGCAATCATACCAGCCGCCGGGCCGCGCGAAACGCCTACCGTATCACCCTGCATCGTACTAATTGTGTCCTTGCCTTCATAGCTGGCGGGCGTACCATTGAACGCCAGAATAATAGCCAACACCAGCGATAGTGGCAGCAGAATTCGGGTAATGCTTTTAATAAAGTATTCGTAAAAGTTGCCGAGCTGGTCGCTTACCCGTGTTTGCAGGGCGTTGAACAGCACCGCCAGCGCAGCCATACCGGCGGCAGCCGAGACGAATTGGAAAAACATGACCACACCCGTTTGGGTCAGGTACGTCAGCCCCGATTCGCCCGAATAGTGTTGCAGGTTGCAGTTAACGATAAAACTAATGACCGTATTGAAGGCCAGATCGGGCGTTTGCGACGGGTTACCATCAGGATTCAGCGGCAGGCTCCCCTGAAACAGGAGCATAAAAAAGCCGTAGAAGAACCACACGAGGTTGATAGTCAGCAGAGCCACCAGGTGTTCCTTCCAATTCATTTGCCGTTTCTCATCAACGCCCCCAGCGCGGTAGAGCAGCCGCTCGAGTGGGGCCATAAAGTCGAATAAGTTTGGCTTATTGGCGTAAATGTTGGCAATCAGTTTGCCGAGGGGCAGGGCCAGCAGTACGGTCAGCCCGTACATGAGTACCACACCCAGAATTTCATTTGTCATAGCAGATAAAGCTTAAAATTTCTCTGGTTTAATCAGCACATACAGCATATAGCCGAAAACCAGCAGCGAGACGATGAACAGGAATACAATCATTTTTAAGACCGGGTCGCCGGTGCGATGAAAGAGTGAAAGAGCGAAAGAACGGAAGAGTGAAAGAGCGAAATCAGGCTATCGCGTCAGCCTATTCACTCATTCACTCTTTAAATATGTTCGAACCACTCGATGGCTTTGTAGAAAATAGCGAAGCAGAGCAGAGCTGATACAAGCAGAAGCAGGAGCGTACCCATGTTTGGAATGATCTGGTTTGGTTTGATATACCAGATGGCTAAACCTGTGCCAGGAAAGCAAGAGTGAACACAAGTCAGAAGTAACCAATTGATAGCTAACCTGTTGTCAATTATATCAATTCGTTTATACTGATAAAAAGGCGGGATAATTTGCCATTTTGGTAGGGTCGATTACCAAAATGGAAGGGTGTGGTAGGGTTGAGCAGGGTTAAAAAAGCGAAGACAGAGCTAGCCAGACATTCCAGCCGCCGAGTACGGTAGTGACCAGTACTACGCTGCCCATTGCCAGATTCTGGGCTACGGAGTTGCGGTGGGCATCCGACAGCAATTGACGATTATTGACCGCCAGCAGGAGAAAAACGGTGACGAAGGGGAGCAATATGCCGTTGATGGCCTGCACTAACACAATAACTGGAATGGGTTGCACATCGAGCAGGCCAAAAACGAGTCCCGTACCCAGCACAACAATCCAGACGACCCGGTAGGCCAGGCCATTCTGGGGCCAGCCCAGCAGGCTGCGGGCTGTAACGGCGGCTGCCAGTGGGGCCGTGAGCGACGAGGCAAACCCAGCCGCAAACAACCCGAACGCAAACAACGCCCCTGCCCACGGTCCTAACCGCCCGCTCAGCACATCGGCAATGTGTGGATAGGAGAAGTTACCCGTAATGAGCAGACCGGCAATGAGCAGCACCACCGAGATAAACCCACCCAGCAACACCGCCACCCAAATGCCCAGCCGCATTTCGGATAGCGACTGTCCGGGGACGATGCTTGAGCCAAAAAATAGGTTATAGGGCACAATGGTCGTGCCAATAAGGCCATTGACGAGCAGCAGTGACCCGGCAGGAATGGCTGGAATCACTAATGCTTTGGCCAGTGCTACCGGCGAAACGGGGGTCTCGAAGGCGACATACGCAAAGGCTCCACCCATAGCAAACACCACGATACCCAGAAAATTAGCGATCCGCTGGGTCGATCCCGCCCAGAGCAGTAGGGCAGCAACCCCGCCAATGCCCAGGGTCAGCCACCGTACCGGCAGGCCCGTCAGCAACGCTAACCCCGATACGGCTCCCAGTATGTTTCCCGCCTGATAGGCCGCACACCCCAGAAAAATGGCACTAAAAAGGGCTACGGCAATGGCCCTGCCCCCACGTCCGGCGTAGGTTTGGGTAATTACCTGCCCCAGATCGCTACCCGTGGCAATGGTGAGTCGGGCGGCAGCTTCCTGGAGCCACACGGTGCCGAATGTGGCAAACGTGAGTACCCACAGCAGGGTAAGGCCATACTGCGCCCCCGCCATAGCGCAGGCCGTTACAGACCCCGGACCAATAAAAGCCGCCGAAATAACCGACCAGAACAGCACGCTGCCCAGACCTGAACGAAGTGATAATGATTTAGGCATAGGAGATGGGCACTTTATTTCCGCTAAAATACAGGGAGTTTTGGATAATCTGCTTGTGTGGGTTGTATGGCCCTGATAGACTGGTTAATTTTGACCCCGCATGAAGTCAACCAAATACGGAATTGGGTTATTAATTGCCTTGTTGGGGTTGGCCGGGTGGTGGGCCTACCGCACTATTCAGCCAACGGCCTCGTCGCTCAACAGGCTTATTCCGCCCGACGCACTCATCGTGCTGGAAAGTCAGGTTGAACCGGGTGGTGAGTCAGGCAGTACCGCCAACCAACTTTACCTCCGGCAACTGCCCCTCTTTGCTGAAGCTCAGCAGAAACTCGACCGTTTTTTATTGGCCAACAGTCAGGCAGATACAACGATACTCAGCCAAGCCAGCACCTTTCTGGGGCAGAAGCCCGTAGCCTGGTCGCTGCATAGCGTGAGCAAAGAAACGCTCGATTACCTGTTTTACATCCCCATCCAGTCGGCAACTGACGCGGCCTTTCTGGAGAGCCTGCAAAACCCCAATCCCCGGCAGTTTCGCGTGCAGAGCCATGCGTTTGCCGGGCAGCAGATTCTGGAACTGCGCAACCGGCAAAACGAACTCTATGGCTCTTTTATCCTGACGGATTCGTACCTGATTGGATCGCAATCGAGTATCTTGACCGAGCGGGCCGCGCAACAACTTAGCCATCCGGTCGAACACACGATTCCTACCTTTACCCTCGACGATACCCGGCTGGCCGGGTTATTTGTGCAGCCTACCGTACTCCAGTCGCTCTTTGGTCAATCGGCAACGAATAATTCGCTGATACATCTGTTTCTGCCTGAGCGGCTTACCCTCCTGTTTCGTCCCGCCAATGGGCATAATCACCTCATTGGCTATGCTGCCGACGAGATGGGATCGCGCCGGGATGTGGCCGCGCTCTTTGCCGGGCAAACACCCCTGCGCCTAAGCAGTGCCGCGCTCATTCCGCAAACAACGGCCACCCTCTATTATCTGGGGTTGAGCGATGCCCCCCGGTTTGGTCAACACATGGCCGACCTGCTGGCCACGTCGGCTAATGAACGACTCCAGGCCCGGATTGCCCGGATTCGGCCAGAGATGGCCTCGTTTTACAAACAACTGGCCGCCGATGTAGCTCTGTGCCATCTGGAATCGCCTGCGGGTGAGGAACGGCAGGTGCTGCTCCTCAAAGCCGCCAATGTGGCTGCCCTCTCGGAAGCTTACCAGCGGGTAGCCTACCGCGCCGGGGCGGCAACGTCAACCGCCCCGCGCTCGTTTCTGGGTCATAAACTCTTGTTGCTCGATGCGCCTGAACTTCCCGCTTCGTTGTTCAGCAACCTATTTGCCGGGTTTGGTCAAAGCTGGATTACCCAGCATAACGACTACCTGATTGTCGCTACTAGTGAGGCCGTGATGCAGGATTACCTGCGGCAACTAGACCAGCAATTGGTCTGGCAAACCGATGCCCGGCAGGCCGACCTGGTGGGTAATACCCTGCGTCCGGCTAGTTTTACGGCCTTTGTCCGGCTGAACCGGGCGCAGATGGCCCTGCCCTCTACCTGGCCTATAGCCTGGCGTTCGTTACTGGGTGGACCCAACCCTACGCTGGCCAATCTGGAAAATTTGGTGTATCAGGCCAGCTATGGGAATGAAAAAATCAGTTCGACCCTGGTAATAGGCCGTACCACCCGCCGGGCCGGGGCCACCATCCTGAACCGGCTGCTGCTGAAAAGAAAGGTAGAATTTAACGAACCCATCACCGCTGCCCCCCTGGTGGCGGGCAACCTGCGCGATGGGTCGGCGCAAATCTGGACCCGCGATGCCATTGGGCAACTGGTACTGACCACCACCGATGGCGGCAAGCAGATTCAAAGCAGCACAGTTGGCCCTATCCGAAGCAACCCCCTGGCCGTCGATTTTCTGGATAATGGCCATTTGCAGTACCTCTTCACCACCGACCAAACCCTCTACGTTGCCGATCCCCTCGATCAGTCGGTACAGGTTACGCCCATCCGCCTGCCTGCCGGAGCCGACCCTACCTACATGACCCCCCCTACCGGGAGCCGCCACAAAGAGTGGGTAGCCTTAGTATCTGATAAACAAGGAGCCGTGTATGCCCTCGATAAAAATAGCCGGGCTTTTGTGCGGGTATGTGTCGCCCCACGGGCGGCACCCCTCCTTCAACCCTTTCAGGTCATGGCTGAACCTGAGGGCATGGCTATTGTAGGAATGCAGGCCGACGGTACCCTAAACTACTGGCAGGAGTCATCGGGTAGGCAGAAACTCCATTTCCCCGCCCGGCTCGACCTGCCCTTTGTGAGTCCGGCTCTGCAACCAGGTGGGCAGACTACCATCTGGGGCATCAGTCAGGCAGGCGAGTTGCTGGCCCTGAACCAGCAGGGACTGATTACCGCCCGTACGCAGCTCTACCGCCCCGTGCGTAACGGCTCCTTCCGGCTGGTGCCCGATGTAGCTCAAACCGACTGGCTGCTGCTGCGCACAACCGATACCGAAGTGGCCATACTGGATAAAAACGGGCGGCAACTGTTCGAGGTGCGCGGCATCAATCCCGGCGAACACACCATTCGCTACCACCGGCTGGGGGCAGGGATCGACATTATTAGCGTTAAATCCGGTAATTTTACCATCCTGTTCGACCTGAATGGCCAACGGATCGGCGACCGTCCCATACCCAGTGACTTTCCAGTGACACTGCAATACGACGATGCCACCAATGAACGATCGGTCGTGACAGCCGCCAGCAAACGCCTGTCGCTGTTTACCATTCGATTACGATAATCCAGTAAGCCACCATGCGTCGCGTTACCCGCTATATAGCCCTTTGTTTGGCCCTGTTTCTGTACATCGGCGGCTGCACCCGTGACCGTTCCTTCTGGCATTGGCTGTACGAAACCCATATCGTTGCTGATGATTACCGGTTTGGCGACCTCTACCGGCTGTCTAGTCTGCCGCAGTTTAAAGACCCATCCGTAATTTGTCCAGCCCTCACGCCTACCCCCACTAGTGATTGGGCCAACCTCCACGTCTATCTTATCGGAGACAGTTTTTCCGAAGTACCCCGCATCACCGCCCGCGATATACCGGCTCAACGGTATAACCGCACCCACTGGGAGGGGCAGCAGCGGGTGCAGCTAGACCCCGCTGCCCGGAACATACTGGTGCTGGAAAGCGTAGAGCGGCACATACGGGAGCATGTTGCCCAGCCAGTCAGAAACCTGACGGTGGTGGCCGATACCACCCTACCACAACCTAAACCCGGTAAACCCTGGCGGCAGCAACTGGCCGAGTTCATCCAGGCGAAGGGGATTGATGAGCGGCTCGAAACGTTGTTGTTCAGTCAGGACGTGTTTGGGTGGTGTAAGGAGGTAAAAGCCTGGGTAAATCAGCAGTTTTTTAACCGGGTCAATCCCGGCGTAAGTCTGTCGGCCAATGGGCAGCACCTGTTTACCAGCCTGGATACCGATACGAGCCGCCATGATGCTGCGTCAGGACTTCCCCGCGCCGGGTCGTTTACCCCCCTCACCGATGGGGAGGTAGCGCAGATGGTGGATAGCCTGAATGCAACGGCAACTTACTATCGACAGCAGGGGTTCGATGCGGTGTATATGACCCTTATCCCGAATAAAGCCAGTATTGAAAACCGCCAGCCTGGCGCTTACAATCACCTCATCGAGCGCATTCAGCAACATCCTGCCTTACGGGTGCCCTTTATCGACAGCTATACCCCCTTCAAAAATAGCCGTCAGCCCGTCTATGCCCTCGGCGATTCGCACTGGAACTGCACCGGGCGGGCCATCTGGCTGCGGGCGGTGCAGTCCCGATTGCAACCCTATGCCCCCGCTATTCCAGAGCCGCTTCCTCATCGGCAAAGCCTGCCCCGGTAATTCCTTCCGGCCTCACTTTATGGTCAGTCGGCGTGGCAGATTGGGGCGGGTTATCCGTGATCCCTATTCCTGAGCCATCGAGGGCGTAGGCAATGGCATTGGCCAGGTCATGTTCCGGCCCCAGTTCGCTACCAATGCGGGGCGTGGGTGCGGGCGTGTTTGGCTCGTCACTCTGAGGGTCAATTACCTCCTCGTCGGCAGTAGGATTAGTATCCATCCCCGTTGGCACAGCAGCCATCTCACTGGGGTCGTCGGCATATTTATCGAGCGTGTCCATGTTTTAGTCAGTCCGTTAGTGAGTCGGTCAG
>JBBQUC010000213.1:0-7014 GCA_038212815.1 Cytophagales bacterium | reverse complement strand
GGCCAGTGGTGGCGAGCATGTGGAGAAATTGGCGTTTGGAAAAGGTGGGCATAGCGACAGAAAAAAGACTCGAGCAAGTTAGGCAAATATAAGGTATGGCTGTAGTTAAATATAATGACCCCAAAAACTACGTGCTATCGCGTAGAATCCCTTGTTTCTTAAAAGTGAGTAGTTCTACGCTATACTTTATATGTTGAAAATCAGAGATTTGTCAACGTAGGTTTTGCTGGCCAGTCATTGCCTGATTGTTTTATTAATCCATACTTTTCACTCTAAAATGTAAACAAAAATGCCGCTAAGTTCCGATTTATCCGAAACCCGTATCGTTCCTGACAGCCCTGCTGTCAAGCCCTGCTTAGACGATTTGCAGGGCAACATCCTGAAAGGCCACGGACGAGACCACACCATCAGCGTATTCTTTCATTTCCAACCCGGCAAACAGGTGAAAGCCAAAGCCTGGCTGGCCGCGTTCACCAAGCGATTTGTCCCCTCGGCTACCAAGCAATTGGCCGATACCGCCCGTTTCAAGAAAGAGGGTTTGCCCGGTGGCACCTTTCTTAACGTATTTCTCACGAACAAATGCTACGAGTATTTAGCGATACCGGATGCCAAACGCCCGACAGATAAGAAATTCAAAGACGGGATGATAGCCTCGAATCAGGACCCGGCATCGCCCTTCTCACCAGCGGTAAAACTGCCCCTCAACGACTCGCCAACGTCGGAATGGGAAGCAGGATACGATGGACTGATTCACGTAATGGTGCTGATTGCCGATGACAACCCATATTTTGTTCGGGCCATGAAACGGGCGGTCATCATGTCGCTCGACGGTATAGCCACCATTATGCGCGAGCAGGCCGGGCGCGTAATCCGCAATGCCGACGGCAACGGGATCGAGCACAATGGGTATGCCGATGGTGTGAGTCAGCCGTTGTTTCTAAAAGATGATATTGATAAAGAAGCCGCGCGGATTGGCCACCACAACTGGAATCCCGAAGCCCCGCTGAATTTGGCGTTGGTGCGCGACAAGGGCGGTAAAACACCCGATAGTTGCGGCAGTTACTTTGTATTCCGTAAAATTGAGCAGAACGTGCAGGCGTTTAAAGCCAAAGAGAAGCAATTGGCTACGTTCCTGTTCGGCCCCAACCATACGGATGAACATGGCGAACTGGCGGGAGCCATGGTGGTGGGTCGGCACGAAAACGGCACGCCCCTGATGCTTCAGCAGAACGCAGTAGCGGCCATGCCGAAAGACCATATTCCGAACGATTATACATTTGACACGCCCAACAACGATGGTGATGCCCGGTGTCCATTCCATGCCCACACCCGCAAAAATAACCCCCGCAGTGATGCCGCAGGGGTAGAAGAGAACAAAACGCACCGCATTATTCGGCGTGGTATTCCATTTGAAGATGTCCCCCGCCCACGGGTCGAGGGTGGCTTACTCGATGAAGACGTTGAGCCAACGGGCAAAGTCGGGCTGCTGTTCATGTGCTTCCAGGCCAACATTTTCAACCAGTTTGAATTTATTCAGCGTGTATGGGCTAACAATGAAGATTTCCCGGAAGCGCAAACCGGAATTGGGCCTATTGTGGGGTCAACGCCCCACCCCATACCCCAAAGCTGGCCGGTTGACTACAACAGCACGACGAAAAAGCAGTTTCTGTTCAATGATGTGACAAAGATGAAAGGGGGGGCATACTTCTTCGCACCCTCGCTGAGTTTTCTGAAAGGTCTCAGCACGGCAACGGCTATCCCGGCTCCCCTACAAATTTTCGCTGACCTCGATGCGTTTCTGATTTCATAGGTTTACCCCTAATCTGGCCCCACCCCGTTAAGGAGAGGCCAGATTGGGAGTATTATCCGATCAAATTACGAAACGCCCTTGAACCCTTCCTGCTCCGTAAAGGGCTGGCTGCGGAGTCGCTTGCCGGTTGCTTTGTAAATTGCGTTGCCAACGGCAGCTCCCGTTGGGGGCAGGGCGGGTTCGCCCAGGCCGGTCGGTTCAATCCCATTATCGACAAAATGCACCTCTACCTCCGGGATTTCGTTGAGCCGGATTAGCCGGTAGTTATTGAAGTTGGACTGCTGCGCGGCTCCGTCTTTGAAGGTCAGGTTACCGTACATGGCATGGCCAACCCCATCGACAATGCCACCGGTCACCTGCTGCCTGGCACCACTTTGGTTAATAACTTCGCCACAGTCGGCAGCGGCATAGACTTTCTGCAACACGGGCTGGCCTTTTTTCATAACCACCTCGCCCACCTGAGCTACGTAGGAGTTATGCGAATAATACACGCTGAACCCTTGCGAGACGGGCTTACCATCGGCTCCTTTCTTTTTACCCCAGCCTGCTTTTTCGGTCACGAGCTGGATAACGGCTTTGGTCCGGTCAATATCGTATTTGATGGCTCCAGTAGGACTGGTCTTGGCCTTGTCGAGCAGGTCGAGCCTGAACTGCACCGGGTCTTTACCAGCCGCCTGCGCCACCTCGTCTAAAAACGACTGCTCGGCAAAGGCCAGAAAATTGGTGATGGGTGCCCGCCAGGGGCCGGTAGTAATCGGTGATTTATAATCGGCAGACTCAATGAGCAGGTTTGGCACTGCCCCCGATGGGAAGTTGTCTTCGCGGGTGGCGTTACCGGCGTTGATGCTGGCACCGCGCAGTTTATACCCAATCAGGTTCCCCTGTGCATCCAGCGCGGCCTCGAACCGGTAGCGCACAGCCGGGCGGTAGCTACCGCCGGTCATGTCGTCTTCGCGGGTCCAGATTACTTTTACGGGAGCTTTTATCAGGCTCGACAATTCGGCAGCTTCCACTACGTAGTCGGCTTTCAGTCGGCGGCCAAAGCCACCGCCCATGCGGGTTAGTTCAACAGTAATTTTATCCGGTTTAATCCCCAGCAGTTTAGCTGTTTCGTTGCGGGCGAGGTCGGGGGTTTGGGTAGGGCCAACCAGTTCAACGCCGTCTTCGCGCACGTGGGCAAAGAAGTTCATCGGCTCCATGGGCGTATGGGGCAGAAACGGGCATTGGTATTCGGCTTTCACCACTTTGGCTGCTGATTTGAAAGCCGCATCCACATCGCCATCTTTCCGGCGTTGGGTGGCCGTGGGGGCATCCAATAGTTCAGTGAAAATTCGGTTATGGTCGGCAGTGCTTTCGGAGGTGCTGTCTTTTTCGTACTCAATTTTTACGGCCTCCCGCGCTTTTTTCACCTGCCAGGTCGATTTACCCACAACGGCCACGTTATTTTTAAACGTTACCACATCCACAATGCCGGGCATAGCTTTGGCCGCAGCGGCATTGACTGACTTGAGTTTATACCCAAACGCCGGGCGTTGAAGCATGGCAATGAGCATCCCCTCGCGGTTGAAATCCAGCCCGAACAGGGGTTTACCCGTCAGGATGTTCTGGTTATCTACGTTTTTGATGGTACTGCCAATGAGTTTGAAATCCTTGCGGTCTTTCAGTTTCACCTCAGTTGGCACGGGCAGTTTAGCGGCATCGGTAGCCAGGTCGCCATACCCAAGTTGCCGGTTGCTGGCTTTATGGAAGACGATACCGCTGGCGGTGGTACACTCCGTAGCGGGAACATTCCAGCGTTGGGCGGCTGCATTGACCAGCATTTGGCGGGCAGTGGCCCCGGCCTTGCGGAGCCGTTGCCACGAATGTTTGATGGCCCCACTACCCCCCGTCAGTTGCCGCTCAAATTTGGTATTGTCTAACGGCGACTGCATGACCTTCACCTGCGCCCAGTCCACATCGAGGTCTTCGGCCACAATGATGGGAAAGGCGGTTTTAATCCCCTGCCCAATTTCGGGGTTGGGCGAAAAAATAGTGACTACACCCTGCGGGCTGATGGCTAAATAGCTATTGAAATTAATGGCGGCATCAGCAGTAGCCGCTGATGTTGGCATAGCCCCCGCCGTACGGAACCCGCTAGTGCTCAGCCAGTCGAACCCAAGCAGCAAACCACCCCCGGCGGCTGCCGCTCCTTTCAGAAAATCTCTTCGTGTTGCAGACATGGCTATTTTTTAGTGCTGGCTAACTGAACGGCCTGACGGATACGGTGGTAGGTGCCACAACGGCAGATATTGCCCGACATGGTTGCGTCTATTTCGGCAACGGTTGGTTTGGGGTTGCGTTTCAGCAGGGCGGCAGCAGTCATGATTTGCCCAGCCTGGCAGTAGCCGCACTGAGGCACGTCAACCGCATCCCAGGCTTGCTGTACAGGGTGCGTACCCGCAGCGGATAGTCCTTCGATGGTGGTCACTTTGCCCGCACCAATGGCCGAAACCGGCAGCACACAGGAGCGGGTAGCCTCACCGTTGAGATGAACCGTGCAGGCACCGCACTGGGCAATGCCACAACCGTATTTTGTGCCGACTAACCCCAGGTTGTCGCGCAGCACCCACAGCAGGGGTGTATCGGGATCGGCCTCCGTCTGGAGGGTACGCCCATTGATGTTGAGTTTGTAGAGGGACATATAGGTGAAATTACAACGCCTGCCCACCGTTGACGGCCAGCACGTGACCATTCACAAAGGAGGCTTCGTCAGATGCCAGGTAAAGATACGCAAAAGCAATATCTTTTGGCTCGCCAATGCGCCGAACCGGAATAGTGGCAATGGCTTGCTGTTTTACTTCGTCGGGCATAGCATCGGTCATGGGGGTGCGGGTATAGCCGGGGGCCACGGCATTGGCCGTAATGCCCTTTGGCCCCAACTCTTTGGCCCACGAGCGCACCATGCCAATCAGCCCCGCTTTGGCGGCAGCATAGTTGGTTTGGCCAAAAGCCCCGTGTACCCCCACAATAGACGAGGTGCAGATGATGCGCCCATATTTTTGCTCCACCATCACAGGGGCAATAGATTTGGTGCAGTTGAACACGCCCGTCAGGTTCACGTCGATGACCTGTTGCCACTCCAGATGCGACATTTTCAGCAGCGATTTGTCGCGGGTAATCCCGGCATTGTTAATCAGGATGTCGATGCGTCCCTGGCTTTCTACGACCTCGCGGGTGGCAGCCTCGATGGCAGGTACATCGGTGGTACTGATTTTCATGAACTCGCAGCGGTGTCCGGCATCGCGGAGAGCCTGGGCAGTGGCTTCGCCCTCGTCGAGCAAATCCCAGATAATAACGGTAGCCCCTTCCTGGCAGAAGAGTTCGGCGGCAGCCTGTCCAATACCCCTGGCGGCTCCGGTAATGATGGCAACACGGTCTTTTAGTCTCATTTTATTGTTCATTAGGCATAACTACTACCGCCTTGCCCACTACTTTCCGATCCAGCAAATCGCGGAGGGAGTGAGAGGCATTGGCGAGCGAATAGGTTTTATAAATATGCTGGCGAAGCTGGCCCGTGGCAAGCCATTCCAGAATCTGCCGGAAGTTGGCCATACTGGTTTTGGGTTCTTTCTGGGCGAAAACCCCCCAGAATACGCCCACAATAGCCGCTCCTTTCAGCAGGGCTAAATTCAGGGGAATGCTGGGAATCTCGCCCCCGGCAAAGCCAACTACCAGGTACCGCCCTCGCCACGCCAGCGACCGAATGCACGGCTCCGCATATTTATCGCCAACGGGGTCATAGACCACATCGACACCCACCCCGCCGGTGAGTTCTTTCAGGCGGTCGCGGAGGTTTTCGGTGGTGTAATTGATGGTGTCGGTAGCTCCTAGCTGACGGCAAACGGCGAGTTTCTCGTCAGTAGAGGCTGCGGCTATCACCCGGGCACCCATCAGTACGCCCAACTGCACAGCCGCTAAACCAACGCCCCCGGCAGCACCGAGTACCAGCAAGGTTTCGGCTGGTTGCAGGTTGGCGCGGTCTTTCAGGGCGTGGTACGAGGTACCATAGGTGTACATAGTGGAGGCTGCCGTAACAAAGTCCATACCCGGCGGGATGGGCAGGGTGGTCAGCGCATTCCCCACTACCTCTTCGGCAAACCCTCCGTGTCCGGTCATCGAAAACACCTGATCGCCGACGTTCAGGTGGGTAACGCCTTCGCCCACTTCTTTAATTACCCCCGATACCTCGCCCCCCGGCGAAAAGGGCAGGGGAGGCTTAAACTGGTATTTACCTTCGATAATGAGCGTATCGGGGAAGTTGACTCCGCAGGCGGCTACGCGAATCACCACCTGACCTTTACCAGCGGTAGGAGAAGGGGCATCATCGAAGGTTAGGGTTTCGGGTGGGCCGTACTGGTGGCAGCGGATGGCTTTCATAGCGGGGAAATCAGGAAAGATGACGCGGTTTGGCTCAAATATACAGGGAATCTGTGAACGTTTCGGTAGCTTTGGTTTTTCGACTCCCGTTCTGCCCCTTCAGTTATGCTTCATCGTGCTGTTGTCCATAAAGCTATCCTGCTGGCCCTGTTGCTGGTAGTGAGCTATGGGCAGGTGGGCTATTTGTTCCATGCTGGCTGGCTACAATTTTGGGCTAAAGAAGCCGCCCGCGACCAGTTGAGCCATACCCTGCCCGATTCGGCCCTGACGCGGGTAGCCCTAGCCGATATTATCGATTGGGAAGCGGAAGGAGAGGAATTCTGGTGGCAGGGCGGACTGTATGATGTAGCCCGCGAGCAAACCCTGAACCACCAGCAGTATGTGTTGGCCCTGCGCGATGTCGATGAGGGTGAACTGGTAACCCTGTTAAAGACCCTGAATGATGAAGCCCAAAGTCCGGCGGCCCGGAAATGGCTGGTATCGTGGCTAC
This sequence comes from Cytophagales bacterium, assembly GCA_038212815.1. Taxonomy (GTDB): domain Bacteria; phylum Bacteroidota; class Bacteroidia; order Cytophagales; family Spirosomataceae; genus JBBQUC01. The sequence continues at coordinate 298 of JBBQUC010000213.1, read as the reverse complement.
ATCTGCTCGAAATAACCCTGCCCCAGGAGTGGCAGTTACCCAACAATTTGTTGCCCCTGTACGCTGCCAGGCACTTCCCGGCACAGATCGACGCGTTGGAGATCGGTTATCCTGAAAGCACCGTCCCTCCGCCACAGCGGTAGTATCTCCCTACTTTTTACTGACGCATAGCCCGCTGCCAATTGGCCACCGGAGGGCTATGCCCATTCCATTCATTCTATCAGATTGACTAACCAACCTTATCGTGAATACGTATCGTTTTTGCCTCTTTGTTTTATTCCTGCTGCCGGGCGTAAGT
>JBBQUC010000212.1:0-7015 GCA_038212815.1 Cytophagales bacterium | reverse complement strand
TTGGCCACAACGCCGGGGCAGGCAATGCGGTCGGCTCGCGCAACACCTTTCTGGGCAGCGATACCCAGGCTGAGTATGCCGACCTCCACAACGCAGCCGCCATCGGCGCGGGGGCGGTGGTGTCGGTGAGCAACGCGTTGATTCTGGGGAGTGGGGCGAATGTGGGCATTGGCACCTCGGCCCCCAGCAGCAAGCTGGAGGTAGTGGCTGATGCGCCCGATGCGAGTGGTTTGCGGTTGAGCCAGTTGACAGCCAGCAGCCCGGTAGTGGGTAGCACGGATCGGTTTCTGAGTGTGGACGGGCAGGGCAACGTAGTACTGAACCGGTATCGGGTGCAGGTGAGTACTACCAGCGAGTGGAGCGACAAGGTATTCGCCAAAAGTTATGTATTGCGGCCATTGTCGGAGGTTGCGGCTTATGTGCAAACTCATCAGCATTTGCCGGGTGTACCCTCGGCTCAGGAGATGGTGGCAACGGGCATGGATGCGGCCCAGTTGAACGCCAAGTTGCTGGAAAAAGTAGAGGAATTGACCCTGTATATCATTCAGGTAGAGCGAAAACACCAGCACCAAATCAATCAACTTAAAGCACGGCTAAAGCATCGGTAAGTGGGGGAGGCCCTGGCTGGTTGTTGGGTAGGCGCGTCGGGTTAAACAAGTAGGCCCGCAACTTGTTGTTGAGGCATACTTTCCCAACACAGGCGCCATGTCATTCCAGGAGTTGATGTTGAGCTACGGCTACCCAATCTTATTCGCGGGGGTTATCTTCGAGAGCGAAGCGTTTCTGATTTTAGGGGCTTACCTGGCCCATCGGGGCTATTTCTCCCTGCCGATTGTCATTGGGGTAGCCGCACTTGCTTCGCTGTCCATTACCCAATTCTCCTTTTATCTGGGGCATCGGTATGGGGCCACCTTTCTGGCCAAGCATCCCCGCTGGCAGCCACGCATCGAGCGGGTGCAGCAGTTAACTCAGCGCTATGGGGTGGGACTAGTGCTAGGGTATCGGGCACTGTATGGTATGCGGGGGCTTATTCCGGCAGCAATGGGATTAGCCAATTATCCCCGCGTTTCGTTTTTACTCTACAACGCCATTGGTGTTTCAATATGGGCCGTTGTGGTCGCTCTGGCAGGTAACCACCTGGCCCGGTTCGCCGAACAGGTCTTTGACGAATTACGGGCGCACGAGTCCACCGTGATTGTTGTGATCCTGAGTCTGGGCTTTGTGTGGGGAGTTTATCAACTTTACCGCCAATCCCGTCTTCAGCGGCCGATACCCACTGACCCCAATAGTTTTATTCCTGAATCGTAGCCCACACTATTGGCATGCTCTTTCGAAAAAACCACCCTCAGCAGCAAGCCGAAATTGACCAGCTAAAGTACCGGGCGGTTAGGGTAGGTAAAGCCCCCGCTTTGGTCTCCTCCACTACGGCGGGGTTGGGAAGTCCAACGGTAGATTTGTAGGTAATACCATTAGCCCCCTCAATACCCAAGCCCTTCGTTGTAGTGAAAGAGGGCGTAAGCGGGGCCTTCGCCGTAGCCAGGCACGTCTTCCTTCTGATGGCTGACGGCAGTTTCGGAAATGGGGGTAGTAAACGGCATTTTCCCCGTGGGAGAGAACGTGCCGGTTACCACATCGAGCAGGGCATCGGGCGTGGTGCCGAAGGTAGCCAATACGCCCCTGATGTGGGCCTGAGTGGTGGTATTATAGACTTCATCGACGACCCAGGGGTTGCTGTAGTTGATGGCCAGAATGGTCGGCTTCTTCGCTACAAGCGCGTTAATGTATCCCACATCCACCGAATTTTTCGAGAGCGACAGTTCTAGGGGCGCACCGTCGGAGGCAAATAGCGGTTTAGAACCGGGGGCCAGCCAAAGTAGGATCACGTCGGCTTCGTCGGGGGTTTTGACGAACTCAACCGGGTAAGTGCCGTCGTTGGTGGTATAGGTGTCGCCCGGCCCGGCAAGGGGGGTGCCGCTCTTTTTCTGGTAGGACTCGAAATAAACCTTGGTTTTAGCCCTGAGCGGCAGGGTTTTAGTTTGGTTACGCAGCAGCACAATGGATTTGCGGAGGGCCAGGTTAGCCCGCGCCTGAAAGGTGGCATTGCCCACAATCCGCTCAGCGGCATCTTCATCGACGTAGGGGTTTTCAAACAGACCGAGGGCGAACTTTTCCAGCAGCAGCCTCGTCACCGAATCGTCAATCAGGGCCATGGATACCGCTTCGCTTTTCACGGTTTCGAGTAGGGTCGTCGGGTCAGCGGTACCGGAGTAGAGGTTTACCCCTGCTTCTAGGGTGCGTTTGTAGCGTTGGGTAATGGTGAGGTTTTCAGCCCCCCAGGGCATCATATCGATGGGGCCGCTATCGGAATTGATAATGCCGGTGAACCCTAGTTTAGTACGGAGCAGGTCGTGGATTACCGCCCGGTTATAGGCATAGGCAATGGGTTCGTAGGGGATGCCAACGGGTAGGGAGTAATAGGGCATAATGGCCGAGGTGCCAGCCGCAATGGCCGCTTTGAAGGGTATGAGGTTATTCTGGAGCATACCACCCGGAAACACTTCCTCCTTGCCCCACTCGAAATGCGGGTCCTGTCCGGCTTTGCCCGCCCCCCCACCCGGAAAATGCTTGGTGGTGAGGGCTACCGACGTGTTGCTCAGTTTACTGCCCTGAAACCCCAGCACTACCTGCGTCATCATCTGCGCTACCCACTCGGCATTCTCGCCAAAGGTGCCGTCTATGCGCTGCCAGCGGGGTTCGGTGGCTAAATCGGCCATGTACATATATCCTTTGCGGAGACCTACAGCGGTCCACTCCTGTCGGGCAATATCGGCAAACTCGTGGGTCAGCTTCAGGTCGTGCATGGCTGATAGCCCCAGTTCGCCGGGCCAGGTGGAGAAAGCGGTTTTGCCCACACTGGTGCCGAGGGCAGCCGCAGTAGTTATGTGGTTGCGGGGGTTAGAAGCCACAATAGCCGGAATCCCCAGCCCATCGCCTTCGCACAGTGCCTGGAGTTTGTTGGCCCACTGCGCCGTGGTTCGCGCAGGGACATTGGCCCTCAGGATAAAATGGCGCAGGTGGAACTGAGTAACGGCTTTGGTGGTACCGGCAGCGTTCATAATGGGCGTAGGCAGCGGCTTCCGCGTGAACATGTTTGCTGTGGCCACTAGGTCATCTTCATTGAAATCGCTGGTGATCGGCTCTTTATTTTTAGGAGCCTCGAACGACCAGTCGTTTTTAAGCCGGGTGGTGCTGATGAGCATGAACCCTACCTTGTCTTCGACAGACATTTTAGCCAGTAAATCCTGGCTGCGTTCGGTGGGGGGCAGCCGCCAGTCTTCGTATCGGTCTAGCCGACCGTTGCGGTTCAAATCTTTGAAGGATAGCCCACCGATGGTGAGGATTTTTACCGAGCGAACGCCCAGCACGGGTTGTTGCGGTTTGCGGGTGGCTTGCGCCTGCACAGGGGGAAACCAGCCAGAAAAGGCCACCAGGCAGGCAATGGCTGTACCCAAACGAAGCCGTGTGGACGCTGTAGCTGGCAAAAGGTTAGTTGGTACGGGATTCATGCCCGCATAAGGCTACAAACGTCTATTTCTACCAGTAGTAGAGCGTATGTCAGAGACGCTATTTTGCTTTTGGGTGCGCCTGGTCATAGGTTTTTTTGAGTTGTTCCAGGCTGCTGTGGGTATAAATCTGGGTGGCAGCCAGGCTACTGTGACCCAGCAGGTCTTTAATGGCATTGAGGTCGGCACCCTGGTTGAGCAAATGGGTCGCAAAGGAATGGCGCAAGACGTGGGGGCTGCGTTTTTCGAGGGTGGTGACCAGTGAGAGGTAGCGTTTTACGATCCGCTGGATGAGTACGGGGTAAGCTGCCACGCCCTTATCGCTTACTATCAGGTAGAGGGCGGCTTCCGGGCCAGGGTGGGTAGTGGCTTTTTGGGTCAGGTACACCTGTACCAACTCGTAGAGGGTGGCCGTGAGGGGTACAATCCGGTGTTTGTTGCGTTTGCCCAGCACGGTAATGGTGCGTTCATACAGGTTTACATCGGTGGTTTTCAGGCCGATCAGTTCGCTCAGGCGGATGCCGGTGCCATAGAGCAGTTCCAGTACCAGCTTATCGCGCAGTCCGGTAAAATCGTCGGCAAATTCTACCTCGTCCAGCAGCGTTGCCATTGGCTTTTCTTCCACAAAAACCGGAATTTTGCGGCTCGTTTTCAGAGCCTGAATTTTCAGTGTTGGGTCGGCATCAATGTGTTTCCGGCGCAGTAAAAAGCCGTAAAAACTCCGTAAGGTCGCTATCTTGCGGTTTATGGAGGTTTTGTCTAACCCAGCTTCGACTAGCGACACAATCCAGGCGCGGATTTGGCGGAAGTCGGCGGCCTGGGGCGGTGTGCCACTAAACTGCTCGGTCATAAACTGTCCAAACTGCTCCAGGTCATGGCCGTAGGCCGTGAGGGTATGGTGGCTCAGCCGCTTTTCGTAACGGATATAACTCAGAAACTCCTGACTGGGTGTAAGCGCGGGTTGAGACATAGAGATACTAACTAAGCAGGCACCTGAATAAGCAAAGCTACTACAAACGAAAGAAATCCGTCCCCCAATTGCTCACTCTTCATCCTTTACCTATGCCTCAACCCATTGGCGTGTTCGATTCTGGTTACGGCGGCCTGACGGTGCTGCGCGAGATTGTCAGTAAACTACCGCAGTACGATTATATCTATCTGGGCGATAATGCCCGCACGCCGTATGGCAACCGCTCGTTCGAGACGGTTTATCACTACACCCGCGAGTGTGTGCAGCACCTCTTTAACCAGGGATGCCGGTTGGTAATTCTGGCCTGCAATACGGCCTCGGCCAAAGCCCTGCGCAATATTCAGCAACTCGATTTGCCCGGCATGGCCTACATCGCGCAGGATCATTCAGTCCGGGTCTTGGGGGTTATCCGACCCACAACAGAGGTAATTGGTCGCTACTCAGCCACGGGTCATGTGGGTATTCTGGCCACACGGGGAACGGTTACGTCGGGGTCGTATCTGGTGGAGATCGAGAAGTTTTTTCCGGCACTGCAAGTCTTTCAGGAAGCCTGCCCGATGTGGGTACCGCTGGTGGAGAATGGCGAGTATAACCAGCCCGGTGCCGATTATTTTGTGCAACAACACATCGACCGTTTGTTAGCCCAATCGCCTGCCATTGACACCCTGTTGTTGGCCTGCACCCATTACCCCCTGCTGCTCGACAAAATCCGGCAGTATGCCCCACCCCATATCACCCTGCTGAGTCAGGGTCAGCTTGTGGCCGACAGTCTGGCCGATTACCTACACCGCCACCCCGCCCTGGAACGGCAGTGCAGTCGACACGGGCAACGCACTTTTCTCACCACTGATTCGACCGAAGATTTTGACCATCAGGCCACCGTGTTTTATGGAGAGCCGGTGCGGTCGGAATATGCTACTTTACCCTGAGTCAAAAACGGCTCCCTTACTGCCTGGACTTCTTCGAGTACCTCTATAACCTGCGGAAACGCGGTCAATTATCCTTAACGGGGTTGCTCACCCTACTTTTGACCACTTGAAATCCAAATAGAGTCTCAAAGTGAAAGTCTAAAATTCATGATTTGACGGAATAGATTTTTGAAATTGCCATGTCCAACGCTTTACAGAATACTTAATTTATTGTTGAAGATTTAGCTGAATGTCATTTTTTGTGGTTGCCAATAACGAACAGGGCTTGGCGATGGTGTGGCAATAGAATTACTTCAGCTCAACCCTTGCAAAAAAGCCAAATTGAAATACTGAACTTGAGCCTTTGACTGTCAGCCCACTATAACGCCAATGCAATGTTGGTGGCTGCCCTTCTGTATTGGCTGCGTGGTGTGTTGTCAAAAATTATTCTATTTCATTATCGTCAACTTCAATTTCAAGGTGTCTGATTTCATTCATCCACTCTATAAGAGTTCTGCCTTGATATTTCCACATATTCGCTCCCCAATAAGCACCTGAGGGATTTCTGCGATTTTTTCGTGTTTCAATTTCACGAGTGAGTGGCGATAATCTCCAAACCTTGTCTTCAAATTTCACTTCTTTGTTACCAATAACTTCCGCAACAATAATAGCATCGTCATAATACACAATGGTCTTCCCGATTAAGTCTAAACTTTCAAAAGATAATTTATTTCCAATGCTTCTTTTTTCAGTTGAATAGTTATTGGTCGTTTTTAATTCAATACTTATCGGTAAAATATTTTCAATTAGAATGTCGACTAAATATTCCGCTCTCGTTGTAATTTGGTTTAGATTCCAATTTTGCTCATTAACGATTTTGTTTTTTGCAATTTGCATTCCTGCATTATGTTCATAAATTTCTTTTTTATCTCTAAAAGAATGGTTGCTTAGCTCTTGATTGTGGCGAATTAAAGTCAAGTTTCCAATGTTATTCAAATAATTGTCGTGAATTGCTTTGTAATCTGCTCCAAGTTCATTTCTCCAAGTTTCATTTAAGGTCTGAGGCATAATATGCTCAACTTGCAAATGTTTGTCGTTCAAGACAGGACGATTTTTTGTTAAACTTTCTTCAATCAAACTAAACAAAAATTTTCCGCCTTCAAAGTTGTAAAAATTAGATTTTTCACTCAATAAAAATTCTTTAATTTCATTATCATTTGGCAGCCTCATCGAAAATGTTTGATTGGAACAAATCTCTAACATTTTCTCTTTTTTATTACTCACTGAAATTAGGTCATCAAAATACTTTGCAAACAATGCTGCGTCTTTATTTTCTGACTTTCTAATTCCCAAAATACTTTTACGAGCAACATAAATAAAAATAGCATCTAAAATTACTAAGCAATCATAATCAGTTATTTTTTCCTCAATTCTTATATTGTTTCAGATTGAGAATGTCGTATTATTTCGCGTTGGTAAGGTAGCGGCTATGTAAGGAAAACAAGACAAACTTACGATCTTACCCACTTCTGAAAACAACCCCTCCAATACATCCTTAACGCACCCTTGAGCCT
>JBBQUC010000211.1:0-7048 GCA_038212815.1 Cytophagales bacterium | reverse complement strand
GTTTCACAAGAGCATGTCGAGCAGTTGGTGGCGCAGATTCTAACCCGCTATCATTACCGCAAAGTGCGGCTCAACGACTCCTTGTCGGCAGTTATTCTGGATAAGTATATCAAGGAAGTTGATCCCAGCAAAACCTACCTGTTAGCGTCTGATGTAGCTTCTTTCGAGGAATATCGGACGCACATCGACGAGTACCTGGTGAATGGCGACCTCACGGCAGCCTACAAGGTCTATAACCTTTTTCGGAAACGGTTTGTCGAGCGCAGCGATTTTGTGAAAAAAACGCTCGATACACCCTTTAACTTTACGAGCGACGAGACCTTTAACACCGACCGGGAGAAAGCTGCCTGGCCAAAAACCAGTGAAGAGCAGGATGAACTCTGGCGTAAAGTACTGAAAAATCAGGCTTTGGAGCTTAAACTGGCTGGTAAAGCCGATACTGCCATTGTTAGCACTCTGCGTACCCGCTACAAAACCCTCGACAAGATTGTGGGCCGTGTGAAGGGCGAAGACGTGTTTCAACTCTACATGAACTCCTTTGCCGAAGCCCTCGATCCGCATACCAACTACCTCTCGCCCAAGATTGCCGACCTCTTCACCCAGTCGATGAGCCAGTCGCTCGAAGGCATTGGTGCCTTGCTGCGTGAGGATGGCGACTACATTAAAATTGCCGATATTATTCCGGGTGGGCCGGTCTTTAAAAGCAAGCTGTTCACCAAAGAAGACCGGATTGTAGCTGTAGCACAGGGCGATAATGGCAACATGGTGAGCATTGTGGGCTACCAGGTCGATGATGCCGTGAAACTCATCAAAGGCCCCAAAGGTACTATTGTTCGGCTACAGGTGCGCCCCGCAGCGGCTTTGGCCAGCGAGGCACCTAAAGAGATTCGGCTGGTGCGCGAGAAAATCAAACTCGAAGATGGGCGCGCCAAAAAAGAGGTAATCGAGATTACCGAAAATGGCAAGCCCTACAAACTCGGGGTTATTAATATCCCGATGTTTTACCGCGATTTTGAAGGTGCCCGCAAGCGCGAAGCCGATGCCAGCAGCACCACCGCTGACGTTCGGAAAATTATCGACTCGCTGAAAACGCAGAAAGTAGATGGCATCGTAATCGACCTGCGCGATAACGGGGGCGGCTCGCTCACCGAAGCCATCGACCTCACCGGCCTTTTCATCCCAAAAGGCCCGGTGGTGCAGGTGCGCGAATCGACGGGCGAGATTGAAGTGCAGTCAGACCGCGATGGCGGGAATGTGTTCTACGATGGCCCATTGGCCATTCTGGTGAACCGATTCAGTGCCTCAGCCTCTGAGATTTTTGCCGCTGCCATTCAGGACTACAAACGGGGGGTAATTGTGGGGAGCCAGACCTACGGAAAAGGCACCGTGCAAACCCTCATCGACCTCGGTCAGTGGCTGCCCAAAGAACCAGAAAAGGTAGGGCAGGTGAAAATGACCATCCAGAAATTCTACCGGATTAACGGCAGCAGCACCCAGCACAAAGGCGTAACCCCCGATATTGAACTACCCTCGCCGTTCACGGCCAAAGAATACGGCGAAAGTTCGCAGCCCAGTGCCTTACCCTGGGACCAGATCACCTCGGCCCAGTATCAGGTGTCGTCTGATCTGAACGATGCCACCCTGACTCGCCTGCGGAGCCAGTTTGAGCAGCGGCTGAAGTCGGATGTGGAATTAAAAAAACTGGCTCAGGAGATTGCCGATGCCAAGAAAGCTAAAGAAAATACGGTGGTCTCGCTTCAGGAGGTGAAGCGGAAAAAAGAGCGCGATGAGGCTGAGAAAAAACGGACAGCTATCAATAAAGTATCGTCTGTGGCCACCGCCGATGAGGTGGTGGAAGATGCCAGCACCAAGCCCGCCAATGCCACTACGGGTAAAGTCGGTGCCGCCGGTAAACCCGCCAGCACAACGGTGGTAGCGAATAATCCGAAGGTGGCGAGCGTTTCGACCCGCAAGCAGAAAGACGCAAAAAATGATCTGTACCTCAACGAGTGTGGCCGGATTCTGGCCGACCTGATTGCGGTGCATAATAAAATGCCGTAGTTAATTTGTGGTTTGTGGTGATCACCACAAACCACAAATTTTTTCACCCTATGTGGTACTTCACCATTCTGCAATCAGCCCTCCGCCCAATTCCCTATCAGGCTCTTCAGCAAATTGCTCTCCTCACCGAAGTAGAGCCATTCAGCGAACCGTACGTTAACCAGGTTATTTTCTCGGTTAATAAAGACCGCTACGCTGAGTTTGCCGACTATGCTGACCTATCGGGCATCGTGTATGAAGCCAGGATTACGCGTCCCACCCGCGATGATCTGCTGGAACAGATGCGACAATAAGAATTGTCGTGCTTTCATAAAAGAAAGCTGTTACCAAATTGTAAAACGTTTGTTACCATACTGCAAATAGTTTATTGTCAATTTGTTAACTCTGTGAAGTGGCCGTTTTTGCCGCTGGAATAGTGGATAGCTTTGCACCCGAAACGTACTCGGAGCAATGCGCCCGCTATTATGAAAAATCAGTTTCTGCCCAACGTAATTAGCTGTTTTTGCCTGTTGTTTTTTGGGTTGTCGCCCCTGGCAGCTCAGCCAACAATAACCTCACCCGCCTATACCTTCCTGCACAAAATCGGACTATCGGGCGATGGTAAGTGGGATTACCAGAAAATGGACGGTGAACGCGAACGACTCTTTGTCTCGCATGGCGACCGGATTCACATCATCGACCTGAAAACTGAACAGCCTATTGGTGAAATTACGGGCCTGAAAGGTGTACATGGGATTGCACTGGCCAAAGACCTGGCCAAAGGATACATCAGTAATGGCACCGATAACACCATCACCATTTTCGACTACAACACCTTTAAGGTACTGCAAACCCTGACTGTAGTCGGCAAAAAGGCTGATGCCATACTGTACGACAAATTTTCGCAGCAGATTTTTGTGTTTAACAACGGCAGCGGCAACGCCATTGTCATCGACGCGAAAACAGACACCGTAGCAGGCACTATTGGGATAGGCGGTGCACCAGAGTTTGCCTGCACCAATGACAAAGGCAGTGTATTTAACAACAATGAAGACACCAATGAGGTGATTGAAATTGATGTGAAAACGCGCACGATTAAAAATCGCTTCCCGCTGACCCCTAATGAGGTGGCTACCGGTCTTGCCATCGACCCCGCTACCAATTGCCTGTTTTCGGTATGCCGCAAAACCAAAACCCTGGTAGTGCTGGATGCCGCCACCGGCAAAATTGTGCAGACATTACCCATTGGCGGAGGGGTAGATGGGGTAATCTTCGAGAAAGAACTAAAATTGGTCATCACGTCTAACGGCGAGGGCACGGCCACCATTATCCATCAGGATACTCCTCATCAGTATTCAGTGCGGCAAACGCTGGTAACTAAACCGGGCCAGAAAACCATAGTTCACCGGGGTACCACCCACCGCATTTATCTAAGCGGTGCCGAGTATAAAGAAGGCACCAAAGAGCCGCTTCCCGGCACCTTTGGCGTATCGGTCTATGGACCGGCAATGAACTGAACTCCTAGCCTGTTATGAAGTATTTTCTACTTAGTTTGCTGCTAACCATTCCCGCTGTAACCCAGGCTGCCACGCTCAAAGGCCGCATAACCGATGCCCAAACGGGCGAGGTATTAATTGGTGCTATAGTGCAATTGAAAGAAGCGAAGATGGGGGCAGTTGTTGGACTGGATGGCAGCTATATTCTCAAAAATGTGCCAGAAGGCACCTATACCCTGCTGGTCAGCTATGTTGGCTATACACCCGGAAGGCAGGTGGTAGCGGTAAAAGGTACGCTGGTGCAGGATGTAAAACTAAGGCCCACCGGCAGCGACCTGCTGGAAGTAACCGTTACGGCGGCTGCCGAGCGGGAAAGTGAGAACAGCACCCGCAAAACAGAGCAAAAAGCCGACAATGTGCTGAATATCATTGGTGCCAAAGCCATTCAACTCCTGCCCGATATTACCGTTGGGAACGTGTTGCAGCGCGTATCAGGCGTATCCGTGGTGCGCAACAGCACCGGTGATGGGCAGTATGCCGTGATCCGGGGTATGGACAAGCGGTATAACTACACTCTGGTGAACGGGATCAAAATTCCCTCGCCCGACAATAAGAACCGTTACGTGCCAATGGATATTTTTCCGGCAGACCTGCTGGAGCGGCTGGAGGTAGTGAAAGCCCTAACCCCCAGTATGGAGGGCGATGCCATTGGCGGCGCCATGAACATGATTATGCGGGCGGCTCCCGATTACCTGACGGTATCGGCCACAGCATCGGGAGGGTATAGTCTGTTGTTCAGCAGTCAGCCGTTTTTGGGCTTCAGTACGGCGGGCATTCAGTTTAAATCACCCTCCGAGATTCGCGGAAACCTATATGCCGCCCAGCCCACCGATTTTTCGGTGAAAACGCTCCAATACCAGCATGTAACCCTGCCCGTCAATGGACTATTCAGTCTATCAGTGGGCAACCGTATAGTTAAACATCGGCTGGGCTTTTTGCTGGGCGGCAGCTATCAGCATACCTACCGGGGCAGCAACTCCTCGTTTTTTCGACTCAATGGCCAGCCCGGCCCCGACCCACTGCCCAACACGCCCATTTTTGAATTTGTAGAAAAACGCGTTTATGCCAACGAACAGGGGTGGCTGGGGCTGAATCTCAAACTCGATTACGCCTTCGACAGCCGGAACAAACTGAGCCTCTACGGGCTATTTATGCAACTGGATGAGCAGCAGCACCGCAACCTGCTAAATAATCAACTGACCCAATACGGCGATATTACCTTCAGCGACCGCTCCGTGTTTCGGCGGCAAAACGTTTATAACGCCACTCTCCAGGGCGACCATGCCGCGCTGCCCAAGCTGAAAGTAAACTGGTCGGCGGTGTATTCGCTGGCTAAAAGCCAAACTCCTGACTGGACCGACCTGAGTGTTACCTACCGCACCGCACCGGGGCTGGATGGCAAACCCGTCGAGTCGGCGCGGTACATCAACCCTGTTTCGCACATCTGGACCCATAATCAGGATCGTGACCTGGCCGGGTATCTGAACCTGACCTACACCTACTCGCCTGCTATCGAGTTGGCTGCCGGGGGCATGTATCGGCATAAAGACCGCAGTAATTTTTATAACGATTATGAATTGGCCACGGTGCTGCCCGGTGGCGGCCGGCAGGTTTATACCAGTATCGACAAAGCTATTTTCTCGTTCAGGCCCGAATCGTATGCCTATGCCGATAGTACCAACGCCAATAACTATACGGCCAATGAACAGGTAGGAGCTGCCTATGCACAGGGCAAAGCAACGGTGGGCAACTGGCAGGTGTTGGGGGGTGTACGGGTTGAGAACACAATCCAGCGGTATGTATCGCAACTGCCCGAAACCGCCATCGGCAAGACCGGCACCATCAGCTACCTCGACATACTGCCCAGCCTGCACCTGAAATACCGACTCTCTGACCGCCAGAACCTGCGGCTTTCGTACTTTAAAGGTATCAGCCGACCGGGGTATTTTGAGCTGGTACCAGCTAGTTTCCCCGGCGATTATTTTACCGAGCAGGGGAATGTAAACCTGAAACATTCGGTAGCCGATAACCTGGATTTTCGGTACGAGCAGTTTCCGGGCGGTAATGACCAACTGCTGATCGGTGGGTTTTTGAAGCGTATCCAGAATCCCATCGAGTATGGGTTCGCCCAGTTTGGTAACGCCACCTACGTATATACTCCTCTGAACTTTGGTACAGCCATCAATTACGGGGCCGAACTGGTTTTTGCCAAGTACATCAGCCACTGGGGTGTGTCGGGCAACTACACCTACACTCACTCACAGATTACGACCACCAAGCGAGTCTATGGCCGCGATGCGCAGGGTGGAATTGTGAACACCAGCGACACCCAAACAAGACCTTTGCAGGGGCAGTCAGACCATATTGCCAACCTCTCGCTGATCTATAAGAGTCCGCAGGCGGGGCTGGATGCACAGTTATCGTGGGTTTATACCGGCAAGCGGATCAACATTGTATCTCCTTACAAAGGGTTGGATTACTGGCAGCGGGGTACCTCGCAGGTCGATTTCTCTGCCGAGAAAAGGTTTGCTGGGGGGCATTTCTCCGTGTTTACCAAAATTACCAACCTGCTCAATAACCCCATCATTGTGGAAATACTAAAACCCAACACCCTGGGTAACCTGCCCGACCAAACCCGCCCCGACCGGATTCTGGTACAGAAAGATGTGTTCCAGCAAAGCTACCTCCTGGGCCTGCGCTATAAGCGATAGTGGATGGCCAGTGCTCAAACAAGCCTACAATCAATTATATACTACAACCAAAACTAAACTAATGAAACGTCAGATTCGCTTTGGCCTCATGGCCAGTACCCTTATGGGCAGTTTACTGGCTGGGCTAACCGGCTGTAACAAATCAACCGAAGAGGTAACTGTATCGCAGCCTCTCTTTAAAGTAGGGCAGGCAGTTAGTACTAAAACTCCGCTGTCGGGGCCAATTAAAGGCACCCTCCTGGCCGATTCGGTCTATAAAGTGGGGGGTGATGTGTTTATTAACGAAACCGATACGCTGGTCATTCAGCCCGGTGCCCGGATTCACTTCCCTGGCAATGCCATCTATAGTTTTATCGTCAAAGGCTCGCTTTTATCGCTCGGAACGGCGGCCAAGCCAGTGTGGTTTACCGCACCTACCGCCGTTAAAATAGATACCTACGGATCCGACCCTACCACCGACCCTGCTTACAAAGGATTCTGGGGCGGAATTCTAGGGGAAACGACCTGCAAAAACATTATCATCAAATGGACACACCTTGAGTTTGGCGGGGGCAAACTGGGTACTTCGCCGGTGTCTTTTTTAGCCAATGGGGCGAATACCTACATGCTGACAAATGCGAATCCTGATGCTATTGTGGTGCTGGAGGAGTCGTGGATGTATGGCGGGGTCGGTGACCGGTTCCGGGGTTTCGGGGGCCGCTTCAACGGGTTGCGGGATGCCTGCGAGATAGGAGGCTTCAC
>JBBQUC010000210.1:0-7059 GCA_038212815.1 Cytophagales bacterium | reverse complement strand
TATAGGCAGGCGCACTCGTAATTCCCTGGGCAGCTATCAGCACCCGATTGGGACTGGTTTGTTGTACAAACAGCGTGAGTCCGCCCCGCGATTCGCCCAAATTGCATCGGTAGGTACCGGTAGGGTTAACCGGGGTTCGGGTGAGGGGCTGACTGGTTTTACGGGCAAATGAGAAAGAGAATTCTTTATCGGAGTTGCCGGGCGAAAACCACCTGCCCGTTAGGGCATTAGCCGTTCGGGTACCGTTGTAGATACCTGATACCTCTCCTTTGGAGAACAGTTCATGCAGGAGTATCTGCCCTTTTTCCAGTGACCCCATGAGGGTAATGGGCTGGCCTGTTCGTTTATATACCAGCGTACCCGACAGCAGATTTCCATCAGTGGTGAGGGTCAGCGAAACGGGGTATTGGGCATTGATGGTACCCTCGAAGGTTTCGCGGATGGGGGTGGTTTGTGCCAGGGAGGGCAGGCTGATAGATGCCCAAACTGGCCAAAACAGGAGTAGCAATGGATAACGCATGGCTGGAACGGATGAATACACAAAGAAAGCAAACTGGTAGAAACGAAACGCATCATTCTTTATAAATAAACCTATTTCCGCCCTCTTTTATGAATCGCCGTTCGCTTCTACGCCACCTGGCTGCGGGTACTGTCCTGAGTGCTGCCCCCACTGCCCACTTGCTGGCCCAACCCAAACCTATACCCGTTACTGCCTTGAACGGCCTGCCACCGGTCAAAATCACGGATTTGAAAGTAATCCTGACCTCGCCAAACGGAATCCGGCTAGTGGTGGTGAAACTGGAAACGAGCGAGCCGGGCCTGTATGGATTGGGGTGTGCCACCTTTACCCAGCGGGCTTATGTAGTGGCTACCGCGCTTGAAAAATACCTGAAGCCGTTTCTGATTGGTCGCAATGCCGACGAGATTGAAGACATCTGGCAGGCGAGCTACGTTAGCTCCTACTGGCGCAATGGCCCCGTGTTGTTCAATGCCCTGAGTGGGGTCGATATGGCCCTGTGGGACATTAAGGGCAAGCGGGCTAATATGCCGGTTTATCAACTCCTGGGAGGCAAAGTTCGGGCGGGGGCTGATCTGTATTACCATGCGCAGGGCAGTAGTCTGAGCGAGGTAGAAGACTCGGCGCGGCAGGCCATGGAACGCGGCTATAGGCATGTGAGGGTGCAGATGGGCCTGCCCGGTAATGCCGTATATGGGGCTAAAGGAGCCACCGGTACACCCGCTAGCTCGGTAGGGGCTACAGCCGCCGTAACTAGTGATGCTGTGTCAGGGCCAACCAATCCTAAACTTATCTACGACCCAGTAGCGTATATCCGGTCGGTGCCTAAATTATTTGAGCATCTGCGGATAAAGCTCGGCGATGACGTGGAGCTGCTGCACGATATTCATGAGCGCATCAGCCTAAACCAGGCGGTGAACCTGTGTAAATCATTGGAACCATACCGGCCCTTTTTTGTAGAAGACCCCTTTCCACCGGAAGAAAACGACCATTTCAGGATTCTGCGCCAGCAAACCAGCGTACCCATTGCTATGGGCGAACTCTTCAATAGTCAGCATGAATATGTGCCGCTGATAAAAGACCGGCTTATCGACTATATCCGTATCCATATCTCGCAGATTGGCGGGCTGAGTCCGGCCCGAAAGGTACAGGCACTCTGCGAGTTCTTTGGGGTAAAAACGGCCTGGCACGGCCCTGGTGATGCCTCGCCGGTAGCCCATGCGGCTCAACTCGCCCTTGAACTGAGCAGTTACAACTTCGGGATTCACGAGGGGTATGTGTTTCCGGCAGAAACGCAGGAGGTATTTCCAGGTTGCCCCGAAACGCGCAATGGCTATATGTATGCCCAGGAAAAACCTGGCCTGGGCATCGACTTGAATGAGAAGCTGGCCGCTCGATTCCCGTTTCCTGACGGCCCCAATTTCGACTATAGCTGGGGATCGACTCGCCGGAAGGACGGAACCGTGATTCGACCCTGAGCGTTTCGTAAAACGAAGAAATCGTATCTTTGTGGCTTCACTGCGTCAACACTATGCAACGGATTTATCTCGACAACGCTGCCACTACCCGGCTCGACCCGACTGTGTTAGAGGCCATGATCCCCTTTCTGACCGATAACTTCGGGAATCCATCGTCAATTCACGGACATGGGCGCACAGTACGGTCAGCTATTGAAAAAGCGCGCAAGACGGTAGCAGAACTGCTCAACACCTCGCCCGCCGAAATCTTCTTCACCTCAGGTGGTACCGAAGCCGACAATACGGCTATTCAGAGCAGCATAGCTACTTATGGGCTAACCCACGCCATCACCTCGCCCCTGGAACACCATGCCGTGCTGCATACGCTGGAACACCTGGCCAAACAGGGCGCAATTAAGTTAAGCCTGGTTAATATTGATACGCAGGGCAACGTCAACTATGACCATCTGGCCGACCTGCTGCGCCATAACGAGCGGTCGCTGGTATCGCTCATGCATGGGAACAACGAAATCGGAAACCTCCTTGACCTGGAGCGGGTGGGGCAGTTAGGTGCGGAGTACAACGCAGTGTTTCACTCCGATACGGTGCAGACAATGGGCCACTACCGGCACGACCTGAAAGCCCTGAAAACAAGTTTTATTGTGGGGGCGGCCCACAAATTTCACGGGCCAAAAGGCGTGGGCTTTTTATACGTCGATGCCCGCACTAAAATTCATCCGTTTATTTACGGTGGGTCGCAGGAGCGCAACATGCGCGGTGGCACCGAGAATGTGTATGGCATTGTGGGTATGGCTAAAGCCCTAAGCATTGCTTATACGGAGATGGACGCGCACCGCGAGCATATTATGAGCCTCAAAGCCCGAATGATTGCTCAACTCCGCGAGAAAATAGATGGAGTGCAATTCAATGGCCGCTCCGCCGACCTCGATACTAGCCTTTATACCGTGCTGAACGTGAGCTTACCACCCTCCGAGTTGAGTGATATGCTGCTCTTCAACCTCGACATTGCCGGTATTTCGGCTTCAGGCGGGTCGGCCTGCTCCAGCGGAACCGATGTTGGTTCGCATGTGCTGGCTGCCCTACCCGGAATCGACCCTACCCGCGACAATATTCGGTTCTCGTTTGGCAAATACAATACGACAGAGGAGATTGATAGGACCGTAACGAAACTGGCGGCCCTTTACCAGAAAGAGAGTAACCTGGTGTAAGGTTATAATGGTTACTTGGCCGTTACCTGCACCATATATGTGCGCACCATTTGCCCACTTCCCATCTGATTCAATGCCTTTATCGAGAAAATAACATTGGCTGTTCCAACCGTAATTCCCTTGATCTGAAACCGAGTAGCACTTGCTCCAGTCCGCTTGAGGGTATCTACGGCTGGGGCAAGCTGTTGCCGGGACACGTCAACTATCTCCTGATTATCAGACATTCCGATGAGTTCAGTCGAACTATCGCCACGATTGGGGAGGGAAATCTCTTTTATTTGACCGACAGCTACCCGTAGCCTTTTTTGCGAACCAGGGTGGTGGCCGATACTACAAGCAGATAGCATAGCGAGCAGAATCAGTAATATTGTGGGAGCGGTCGAGGTAGTCATACTAGATACAACTACTGGGTTGGGCTAACGGTTTTAGCTGATCGTCGTTATTTAGCTTCTACCAAAATGGCCTGTGCCCACCGTTGCGCCACATTCAGCGTGTAGTCCAGAAAAGCCCGAACGGTGCGGTCATACACTTCATGCCCTACAAACTCGCTGTTTTCAGTCAGATTTGCCGCTGTCTCGTGCGATTCGTAGAGTTTGGGCGAAACAATGGAGTAGCTGTTGGTAAAACTAATCAGTTTATTCATCACCGTAGTGGCATCTAAAGCCGGTTGGCGGCCACCGCGCCCATTAGATACGCCCGCCATCGCAAATACTTTGTTCTCGAAGAGATGCTTAAAGCCAGGGCCACCCAACTGATGAAAGGCATTCATGATCTGGGGTGGGGCTGTCCAGTTATATTCGGGCATGGCAAAAATGACCAGGTCGGCGGCCTCCCAAGCATCAATAAATTCCTGCTGAAATGTAGTAAGGGCCTCTTTTTTTACCGATCCCTGCCCAACGTAGGGAATATCGTAGTCTTCAAAATGAACGAGCATAACCTCGTGTTGGTCAGACTCATTCAGTATATGCTGGAGAAATCGGCTGAACCGAAGGGTATTGCTATTTTTGCGGGATGAGGTTGAGATAACGGCTATTTTCATGAGTATTCCAGGTATTTACGTGTTTAAATAACCACCCCCTATTCATTTTAGTTTATTGGTTAGTTAACCTTTCTCCATGTCTCAGCCTCGTTTATGCCTCATCACCGGCGCCAATGCCGGTATTGGTAAAGTAACCGCACTTGAATTAGCCCAAAAGGGCTTCGATATCATCATGCTTTGCCGCAACCTCGATAAAGCCCGCCCGGTTCGTGCCGAAATTAAGGCCGTCTCGAAAACGGGCGTGGTCGATTTGTTGCCATGCGACCTGGCTAGTTTAGCGGCTGTACGCCAGGCTGCCCGCGAGGTAGCCGACCGTTACGACCATCTCGATGTTTTGGTCAATAACGCCGGGTTGTATATAGAGAAGCGGCAAACCTCGCCCGATGGCTACGAACTGACCTTCGCCACTAATCACCTCGGCCCGTTTCTGCTGACGAATCTGTTGCTGCCCCTGCTGCGGAAAGGCACTAAGCCGCGTATTGTCAATGTAGCGTCGGAAGCGCATCGCTTTGCCCGCCATTTCCGGTTAGATAAGTTAGCCAATCCCAAAAAATACGACGGCATGGCGGTGTATGGAGCCTCTAAACTGTGCAATATTCTATTTACGAAAGAACTGGCCACCCGGCTCATGGGCGATGGTATTACGGTAAACGCCGTTCATCCGGGCTTGGTAAACAGCAACTTTGGCAGTGGCTCAACCAACTTGACCGGGCTTATATTCGGCGTGATGAAACTGTTTGGCCGCAGCCCCGAAAAAGGAGCCGAAACCAGCATATACCTGGCGGCATCGCCTGCCGTTACCGATGTGACCGGTCTGTATTTTGCCGACTGCCAACCCAAAATGCCCAACGCTGATGCCACCAATGACTTCAACGCCAAACGGTTGTGGGAAATAAGCGAAGAAATGACGCGGCTAAAGTAGCTGTTCCTCACTCGCCCTCTACACGAGGTACGGTAATGGCTTGGCCTAAAAACAGGGCGTTCAGGAACAGTTTATTGGTGCCGTACCAGAACGCCCGGAAGTTGGGGTCATCGGCAAACAGTATTACGCGACCGGCCCCTTCGGGCCCAACCAGCAACCCTGCCGAACTAGCCACCCGTTTCAGGTTGTCTTTGGCAATATAACCGCCTACTTTGGGGTTAGTAGTGTATTGCATAACCGTGTTGTACGGCGTTTGGCTGGGCAGTAGAAACGTTTTGCCGTTTCGGTACACAGAGATACTTCGTTCAGAAAACCCGAAGCCCAGTGGGTGCGTAATGTCCAGGTCGGCGGTGAAGATGGCTCCGCCAATAGCTTTGGCTCCCTCAACGTTCTCGGCTTGGGCATAATCCAGGCGGGGTTGGTTTTTGGCGGTATCGGGCCGCATGGCTTTCTCTTTGGTGAACCCCTGCCGGATGGCCCATTCGGAGGCTGTTTTCAGCGTGATGAGCGTATTCCCCTGCTGTACCCATTGCCGGAGCCGGTCCACTACGGCCCGGTCGAGGTTGTACTGGCCTGATACCATCACCAGGGTGTTGTAGCGATTTAGGTTGGCCCGGCCCAAATTGCTCACATCAATTTTGGTGATGGGCATCCCAAGCCGCTGGTCCAGTAGATGCCAGACTTCGCCCGCTTCGTAGGGCGATACGCCGGTACCCACCAGCATGGCAGCATGGGGTGGCACCAGGGTACGATTGGACGAGCTACCCAGATCGACCCCCTTTCCACTAAAACCTGACGGCAGTGAAATGACATCAATACCCGTTTGCTGGCTAACAGCACTGATGAGTCGATAAAGTGAATCGGGCGAGAGGATTTGCTGTTGCACCGGCACCACCACTGTGCCATAGCTAAACGCACGGGTTTGCCCGCCTATGGATGTTGAAAAAGGGGAGAAAGCCGCTTGTACAATGGCTCCACCCTGTTGTAAGCCATAGATTGCCTTATGAATGTTGTAATCGGTGGCGGGCAGTAAATAAGCATACTGGCTCCGGGCTACTGCGGGGGCTTCGGGGAGCAGCGGGGTAGTTATAGCCGCGCCTAGCGTGGGTACAGCCTTCAACTCAGCGTAGGGGAGATTAAACGCATGAACCACCGACCAGGCCGAGGCATCGTAGAAAAGGCTATCGGTATAGGCAATTTCTTTCTCGAAAAAAGAACGCAGCAACAGCCGCGAGGGCTGGTCGGTGGGTACAGCATAAGCCCGGCCTTTAGTAAAGCTGTGGCCATTGGCGGCCAGGTCGCCAGCCAGTTCATGCACGGCCACCTGATGCAGGCGGAGCATATTGACAAATGCTTTGGTGCGGGTAGGGTCGGCGGCATCACCAACGACGTAAGCTTTGATGGGACTGGCTTTGGCTTCGTCACGCTGAATCCGGTAAAACTCCTGCCGATATGCCACCAGATTGGCTTTTTCAGCCAAGGAGCCACGCAGGGTAGTGAGGCCCGCCGTTACGTGGTTGCGGACGGTGAAGGCGAGGGTAATGGGTATGGTGGTGGTTTCCTGCAAGTGGCCTCTGGAACTGGCCTGCTCGAAGAGAAACCCGATACCCCCGTAAAAATTCACGTAGTCGGAGCCATAACCAGGGTAGAGCTTATCAAACTGCTCTTTGGTGAAATACAGCGACTGGAGCTTATCGAAGGCACCGGCAAAATGGCTGGCGAATTTAGGGTAAATGCCCTCATAGAGTTTGGCGGGTACAATAGGGTTGTTACTCGAACTCTTGCCAGGGTCGAAATAAAACGTCGCATTCGTACCCATTTCGTGGTGATCGGTGACCACATAAGGCTGCCACTCGTGGAAGAATTTCAGCCTTGCTTTACTTTCAGGGTGAATA
>JBBQUC010000209.1:0-7067 GCA_038212815.1 Cytophagales bacterium | reverse complement strand
GAACCTGCGTTGGGATGCAGCTTATGTGCCGCTACTCCGAAGAAAACGACACAAGATGTATGGGTATTTTCGACATTGACGTACGCCGTTTTCCGAACTGCCGTGGCGACGGAACCGACAGCATGAAAGTGCCACACACGGGTTGGAACAGTATTAGTCAGTTGCGCGGGCCGCTCACCAATGGCCTACCCGACAATGCCTACGTGTATTTTGTGCACAGCTATGCCGCCGACCTTTGTCTCAACACTACCGCTGTTTGCAACTATATCCGGCCCTTCAGTGCTATGCTCCAGAAAGACAATTTTTACGCTGCGCAATTCCACGCCGAAATCAGCGGCAATATCGGACAGCGCGTGTTAGAGAATTTTTTGAAACTACCTTAATGTATATTATCCCCGCAATTGACCTCATCGACGGCAAGGCCGTTCGGCTCACTCAGGGCGACTATAGTCAGAAAAAAGAATACAACGCTCGCCCACTTGAGGTAGCCCAGCAGTTTGAAGATGCGGGCCTCACCCGGCTCCACCTTGTTGACCTCGACGGAGCCAAAGAAAAGCGCGTCATCAACTGGAAAGTACTTGAACTGATTGCCACCAAAACCAAACTCCATATCGACTTTGGCGGGGGTGTTCAGTCTGACGAGGATTTACGGATGGTATTCGAGTGCGGGGCTAAACAGGTGACGGGCGGCAGTATTGCTGTCAAAAAGCCCAATGTGTTTGAGCGGTGGCTATCGCAGTATGGTTCCGAAGCCATTATTTTGGGTGCCGATGCCAAAAATGAAAAGATTGCAGTGAGCGGCTGGGAAGAAGGTACAGACATTTGGGTCTATGATTTTGTGAATAACTATGTGGATAAGGGGATAACTTACGTAATTAGCACAGATGTAGCTAAAGATGGCCTGTTACAAGGCCCTTCGTTCGAGCTATACCGGAACTTACAGGATCAGTCGCCCAAGCTCAACATCATTGCCAGTGGGGGAGTGGCTAATATGGCCGATATTGAAACCCTGGCTGATATGGGGCTGTTTGGCGTAATTGTGGGTAAAGCCATCTATGAAGGCCGAGTAACGTTAAAAGACCTGATGGCCCTGAATGCATAACAGATAGGCGGTCGCTCAATTACCGCGATGGCGGCTCGTCAATCACTCAATAGCAAGATGAAACCTTCGCACGCAGCCTGGTACTCCCAAACCATAAGAGACCTGCTTACCAAAGAAGAGATAGCCAGGATTATGCAAAAATCGGATACACGCGGCCTGCTTGAGATTGCACATACATGGGCCTGGATTGCGGGTGCTTTTGCTCTCGTTGGCATCTGGCCCAACCCCTTAACGGTGCTGGTTGCTCTGTTTATTCTGGGGGGAAAACAACTGGCTTGTGCTATTATCATGCACGATTGCGCCCATAATGCCTATTTCACCAGTCCGAAACTCAATAATTTTTTTGGCAACTGGCTTGGCGGCTACCCCATTCTGCACAACGTGGAGCAGTACCGGCCCTACCACCTCGAACATCACCGCTACGCGGGCCTTACTGACGACCCCGACCTGAGCTTAACCAAAGGCTACCCAACTACCTTTATCAGCATGGCTCGTAAGTTTGGGCGCGATTTGTTGCTGGCAACGGGCCTGAAAGGGCATCTGGGTATCCTAATGATTCATTTTGGGTATCTGAAATACTCGGTGGGAGGCCTGGTGATTCGGCTTCGGCAGCAGTCGCTGACAGATCACTTGCTGATTGGCTGGCAGAACCTGCGCGGGCCATTGGCAGCTAATTTATTGCTGTTCGGGCTGCTGTGGGCCTGCGGGCAGCCGACCCTGTACATGCTCTGGATTAGTGCGTTGCTGACGACCTATAATTTTTCGTTACGGGTTCGGTCAATGGCCGAACACTCGATGATTGACGAGCGCGAAGACCCACACAAAAACAGCCGCACCACCTACGCCAACTGGCTCGAACGGATGCTGTTTGCCCCACACCACGTCAACTACCACGCCGAACATCATTTGCTAATGGCGGCACCGCCCTACAATTACCCCAAATTGCACCAACTGCTACTCGAACGTGGCTTCTTCGCGCAAGGCACACTGGAACCCGGTTATGCTGCTGTTCTCAGAAAGTCTATCCGACCCAAGCCTATTTCAATAACCACCTGATGCAAGCATATACCATTAGCACCGACAAAACCCGGCTTGACCTCAGCATGATTCACCAATTTCTGAGTCAGGAAGCCTATTGGTGCCTGAATATCCCGAAAGAGATAGTGCAAAGGTCTATTGACAATTCACTTTGTTTTGGGGTGTACGACGGAAATCAGCAGGTTGGTTTTGCCCGTGTCATTACCGATTACGCCACATTTGGGTATCTGGCCGATGTATTTATTTTACCAGTTTATCGCAGAAAAGGTCTTTCTAGGAAACTGGTAGCCTATATTATGGCCTACCCGACCTTGCTGGGTTTACGCCGATGGATGCTCATTACCAGAGATGCTCACGGCCTGTATAATCAATTTGGGTTTCAGCCAACCGTCGAAAACGCTGAAAATACCATGTTCATTAAACCGTTCGACCGATACGAACCATGCTAACGAAACGCATCATTCCCTGCCTCGACATTAAAGACGGGCGTACCGTGAAAGGCACCAATTTCGTGAACCTCCGCGATGCCGGCGACCCCGTCGAACTGGGGGCAATTTATGCTCGGCAAGGAGCCGATGAGCTTGTTTTTTTGGATATTACGGCCACTGTCGATGAGCGTAAAACCCTCATTGAGCTAGTACGGAAGGTAGCCCACGCGGTCAATATTCCGTTTACGGTGGGGGGCGGCATCTCGTCCATCGCCGATGTATCGGCCCTGCTTAACGCCGGTGCCGACAAGGTTTCTATCAACTCCTCCGCCGTTCGCAACCCCGGTTTGATTGACCAGTTGGCCCTTGAATTTGGTTCGCAGTGTATTGTAGTAGCGATTGACACGCGGCAAGTAAGTGAGCACATTGTCCACACCCACGGGGGGCGTAAACCTACTGAACTCCGCACACTGGAGTGGGCTAAAGAAATTGAAAATCGGGGGGCAGGAGAAATTCTGCTGACTTCGATGGACACCGATGGCACCAAAGCGGGTTTTGCCCTGGAACTTACGGCGGCTGTTTCGGGGGCGGCTAACATTCCGGTGATTGCGTCGGGCGGGGCCGGGACAATGGATCATTTTGTGGACGTGTTCACCACCGGCAAAGCCGATGCGGGCCTTGCCGCCAGCATTTTCCACTTTAAAGAAATTGACATTCCCGACCTGAAACACTACCTTGCCGGTAAAGGAATTTCAATGCGACTGACGGATTAGGTCGCTTGCAGCCCGGCACCAATGGGGATTGATTGCTGTTGCATACCAATAAATGATGGGTATTATGACTAAAGAAAACCCAAACTTACCCAAAACGTTATTCTGGGATACCGACTACCAGACTATTGACTGGAACGGTAAATGCGAGTCTGTAATTGAGCGGGTTTTAGAGCGGGGTAATCTGGAAAATTGGTTCGAGATTAAGCAGTATTATGGCCTGGAGACGATAAAGCAGGCCGCTTTGAATGCACGGTGGTTAGATGAAACGACTTTGTCATTTTGCAGTAACTATTTCCATGTTCCCAAAGAGCAGTTCCGATGCTACACACTGAAGTCCTTGAACCAGACACCCTGGATATTTTGAAGGCCGTATTAACAACCGATGCATTCGACAGTTTTTGTTTAGTTGGCGGTACAGCCTTGGCCTTGCAATTCGGCCATCGTTTATCAGAGGATTTAGACTTCTTTACACCCAATATTTTTGATAAAGAGCTGGTTAAGTTCGAGTTGCAGGAGATTGGAAATTGGCAATTAGACAGCGAAAACAGAATTGGCCTTCGTGGCAAACTCAATGGTATAAAGATGGACTTCGTTACCTATCGGTATCCTGTTCTACAGCCATTTACCGTAATCGATGGAGTCAGGATGCTTTCTTTGGCCGATATTTCAGCTATGAAATTGTCTGCTATAACAAATAGAGGTGCGAAAAAAGACTTTTACGATGTCTATTATATAGTCAAAGAATTTGGTTTTGTCCAACTTTGCGACTGGTATAAGCAAAAATTTGATACTGCTAATTTATTCATGCTCCTCAAAAGCCTTACCTATTTCGATGATGCGGAGAAAAGTCAAACACCTGCACTACTAACCCAAACGGTAAGTTGGAAATCTGTTAAGCAGACCTTACTTGATGAGGTTAATAACTATTCATAATGACCATTAATTTCGATAAATCTCCCGACGGGTTGATTCCCGTTGTTATTCAGGACGACCAAACCGGCAAGGTGCTTATGCTGGGCTACATGAACCAGGAAGCCTACCAGAAAACCGAGGCTGAAGGTGTGGTCACGTTCTTTAGCCGGAGCAAACAACGGCTCTGGACAAAGGGCGAAACATCCAACAACTTCCTGCATGTCTGCCAGATTCTGGTCGATTGCGACGGCGATACGCTGCTGATTAAGGCTAGCCCCGATGGGCCGACCTGTCATACCGGGGCCGATACCTGCTTTGAAGAAGTGAACACCGGCACCGGTCAGTTTTTGAACTACCTCCAGGCAATTATTCACGACCGGAAAACAAACCCGACGGACAGTTCGTACACTACCTCGCTGTTTAACAAAGGAATAAACAAGATCGCTCAGAAAGTAGGGGAGGAGGCTGTCGAGTTAGTGATTGAAGCTAAAGACAGCAACAATGACCTATTTAGGGGCGAAGCTGCCGACCTGCTTTTTCATTTTCTGGTGCTGTTAGAGCAGAAGAATATAAATTTAGATGAAATTATTGCCGTTTTGCGGCAACGGGATAGTAAATAATAGCTCAGATTCTTAGGTTTGTGCTTCTAAACACTAAACCCTTTCACAGAATCATGGGAATCATTATCCGTATCCTGATTAGTGCGGTTGCCGTTATGGTAGCTGCGTATGTTATTCCAGGCGTTACTGTTGCTGGTGGTTTTGGCACAGCCCTGATTGTGGCTATTGTACTGGGGCTGCTCAACGCATTTGTCAAGCCAATTCTGGTAGTGCTTACTATTCCTATTACCATTCTGACCCTGGGGCTATTCTATCTGGTTATCAATGTATTAATGGTCTATCTGGCTTCGCGCTTAGTTACTGGTTTCCATGTACACGGCTTTGTTGCCGCCCTGCTGTTTAGTTTACTGGTATCGGTGGTAACCTACCTCATCGACGCTATTGTAAGCTAACCCTATGCACGATGTTATTGTGATCGGAGCAGGCTATGCAGGCCTGACCACTACCCGCGACCTTCTCCGTGCGGGTAAAAGCGTATTGCTGCTTGAAGCCCGTGACCGGGTAGGAGGGAGGGTGTGGACAAAGCGGTTCGATGATGGTTCATACGTCGATCTGGGCGGTGCCTGGGTTGGCCCCTCGCAAGACAGGCTCTACGCGCTGGCTAAAGACATGGGGGTAGATACGTTTAAAACGTTTGACGAAGGCAAGAGTATTCAGTATTTTCGGGGTAAGGTAAAGCCCTACAACGGGTTAATTCCGCCCCTGCCTATTGGCGCACTGCTGAGTTTGGATATGGCCATCAAGCGATTGAATAAGCTGGCCAAAACTATCAATATTGAGCAGCCCTGGCTCTCGCCAAACGCGACTCAGCTTGATGCCCAAACCCTGGGTGGCTGGATGCAAAAGCAAATGGGGTTCAAAACTGCCCGCGATTTTTTCAAAATTGCTGCCGAAGCCATCTGGGCGACCGATCCTGCCGAAATTTCACTGTTGCATGCCTTGTTCTATATTAAGTCGGGGCGTGATTTAGACACCCTCATGAACATTAAAAACGGGGCGCAGGAAGAGCGGTTTGTGGGCGGTGCGCAAACAATGGCCGACCGGCTGGCGGCTTCATTTCCCGATACCATTCAGCTCAACACGCCCGTTAAGGCCATATTGCAGGATACCGAAACGGTAACCGTTGTTACAGACTCTGGGCAGCATATGGCCCGGCACGTAGTGATTACCGTTCCGCCCGCTTTAGTGGGGCAGATTGATTTTCAGCCCGGCCTACCTGCCCGCCGGGTGCAACTTACCCAACGGCTACCAATGGGTGCCGTCTGGAAATGCTACGGAATTTACGACCGCCCGTTCTGGCGCAACAAGGGGTTAAACGGCCTGGCCGCAACCCCCGACGGCTATGTTGGTGTAACTTTTGATAATTCTCCTAAAGAAGGTAGCCGGGGTATTCTGATGGGGTATGTACTGGGCAATCACGCACGCGATTTTGCAACTCTGACAGAAGAACAACGAAAAGCATCGGCACTAGACGCGTTTGCCACATTCTTCGGCCCGGAAGCCCGCAAGCCCCTCCACTACCTCGACCATACCTTCATGGACGAACCCTGGAGCCGGGGCTGCTACGCAGGTATTCCCGGCCCTGGTGTCTGGACAACCCTCGGTCACGGGGCCAATGGCGCAGCTACCCTGCGCGAACCCATTGGCCGTATCCATTGGGCAGGTACCGAAACCTCCGACATCTGGAACGGCTACATCGACGGGGCCGTTCGCTCTGGCGAGCGCGTAGCGAGGGAGTTGCTGCTGTAGCTACTTATTTCACCCGTACCCGTTCTCCCCGCGAATGGGCAGCAAATTCTGGGGCGTAGAAACATTGTACAGTAGCGACCCCTGCTGCAAATTCACCGGTTTGGGCAACGCGCAGGTCATACTCAAATACGTGGGTACCAACGGGTAAGTAACTCATAAAAAAGTCGGTGCTGGCATCGCGGGGGGCTTCGTAATAACCCAGGCCATTCTGGTATTTATATCCCGATAGAGCAGCTATTGGCTCAAACCCGGCAGCCCGGCCATCTTTCAAGTGTACATACTCCATAGTCCTGTCGGTAGTTAATACCACGCGCACTTTCACTAAATCACCGGTTTTCAGGGGTGTTTTTGGTGTGATTGGCGTAATACCCGGCCCGCCGGGAGAGTCGTGCTGCACATACAGGGTTTTTTGCAGCGTCAGGCCCGCGCTGCCTGGCATCACCTT